>JBAZLW010000021.1:0-17360 GCA_041650095.1 Hydrogenophilaceae bacterium
GACCCCTGACTGCACCATGGCCCAATACGTAATGTCCATGCTCCGCGTGAGCAAGATCGTTCCCCCCAAGCGCCAGATCATCAAGGACATCTCCCTGTCCTTCTTCCCCGGCGCCAAGATCGGCCTGTTGGGCCTGAACGGCTCCGGCAAGTCCACCGTGCTCAAGATCATGGCCGGGGTCGACAAGGAGTTCGACGGCGAGGTGCAGCGCCTGGCCGGCATCTCCATCGGCTACCTGCCCCAGGAACCCGAGCTCGATCCGGCCAAGACCGTGCGCGAGGAGATCGAGGCCGGCATGGGCGAAGTGATGCAGGCCCAGCAGAAACTGGAAGAGGTCTACGCCGCCTACGCCGAGCCGGACGCCGACTTCGACCAGCTGGCGGAGGAACAGGCCCGGCTGGAGGCCATCATCGCCGCCTCCGGCTCGGATGCCGAACACCAGATGGAGATCGCCGCCGACGCGCTCGGCCTGCCCGCCTGGGACGCCGTCATCGGCAACCTGTCCGGCGGCGAGAAGCGCCGTGTCGCGCTGTGCAAGCTCCTACTGCAAAAGCCCGACATGCTGCTGCTGGACGAACCGACCAACCACCTCGACGCCGAGTCGGTGGAATGGCTTGAACAGTACCTGGTGCGCTTCCCCGGCACCGTGGTCGCCGTCACCCACGACCGCTATTTCCTCGACAACGCCGCCGAATGGATCCTCGAACTGGACCGCGGCCACGGCATCCCCTGGAAGGGCAACTACTCCGAGTGGCTGGAACAGAAAGAGGCCCGCCTGGAGACCGAGCAGAAGCAGATCGACGCCCACATGAAGGCGATGAAGCAGGAACTGGAATGGGTGCGCCAGAACCCCAAGGCGCGCCAGGCCAAGTCCAAGTCGCGTCTGGCCCGCTTCGAGGAGATGAACTCGGTCGAATACCAGAAGCGCAACGAGACCCAGGAAATTTTCATCCCGCCCGGCGAGCGCCTGGGCGACAAGGTGATCGAATTCGACGGCGTATCCAAGGCCTTCGGCGACCGCCTGCTGATCGACAACCTCAGCTTCCAGGTGCCGCCCGGCGCCATCGTCGGCATCATCGGCCCCAACGGCGCCGGCAAGTCGACCCTGTTCCGCATGTTGCAGGGCCGCGAGCAACCGGACAGCGGCCGCATCGACATCGGCCCCACCGTGAAGATCGCCTCGGTCGACCAGTCGCGCGAAGGCCTGCCCGACGACAAGACCGTCTTCGACGCCGTCGCTGACGGCGCCGACATCCTCACCGTCGGCCGCTTCGAGATGCCCAGCCGCGCCTACCTCGGCCGCTTCAACTTCAAGGGCGGCGACCAGGGCAAGATGGTCGGCAACCTGTCCGGCGGCGAACGCGGCCGCCTGCACCTGGCCAAGACCCTGATCCAGGGCGGCAACGTCCTGCTGTTGGACGAACCGTCCAACGACCTCGACGTGGAGACCCTGCGCGCCCTCGAGGACGCCCTGCTGGAATTCGCCGGCTGCGTCCTGGTCATCTCCCACGACCGCTGGTTTCTCGACCGCATCGCTACCCACATCCTGGCCTGCGAAGGCGATTCCCACTGGGAATTCTTCGCCGGCAACTACCAGGAATACGAAGCCGACAAGAAGCGCCGCCTGGGCGAGGAAGGGGCCAAGCCGAAGCGGATACGCTACAAGCCGATCAGTCGGTAATGCCATCAGGACGGCAGAAGCGCAATTTCGTTCGGGCCCGTGTCCATGCCGTGGTGCGTAATGCTGGGTGGAGACGGAGGCGACGGCATCGGTGCGCTCAGGGTGCTTTGCATCTGGCCATGCCAGATTTACCATACGAGGAAAATATCCCTTGCATCCGGCATGTCTTAATCGGAAGCACGCACCCATGGCCTAGCCGTTGGAAATAGGGAAAATACTCTGTCAAAACATGGGAGGTTTGGTCGGAAAAGGTTGGTCAGGCCGCCTGAACTCTTCCCGGAACCGATTACATCAATAAACCAATGCTCCATCTTGCACTCGCCCCGCTTCTTGTCGCACTAGCCATCCTGAGCCCTGCTGCCCTTGCCGATCAGGGCATCATCGACGAGTGGTGCGATTATCTTGGCACTCGTCTGCGCAGCGTTGCAGCGGATACTTGCCGCGCCCGGAGTTTCGTTGCCGTCCAGGAACGCACCAGCCTGGGCAACGCCTTGGTATTCGTCGACATCGATGCGGCCGAGAGCAGCAATCCTGCACTGGAAGCCAAACGCATCCTGGTCATCGGCGGCATCCATGGCGACGAGCTCACCTCGATTTCGACCGTCTTCCGCTGGCTGGACTGGATGCAGCAGCCCGATGCCGCCCTGTACCAGTGGCGCGTGATCCCGGTGGCCAACCCCGATGGCCTGAAGGTACGCCCATCCACCCGGGTCAACGCCAATGGGGTGGACCTCAACCGCAATTTCCAGACCCCGGACTGGGACAAGAACGCACAAAAATACTGGGTCAAGCGCACCAAGCGCGACCCGCGCCGCAACCCGGGCAAGAGCGCCGGATCGGAAGTCGAAACGCTCTGGCTGCAAGCGCAGATCGACGAATTCAAACCCGACCTGATCATCAGCGTGCATGCCCCTTACAACCTGCTCGACTACGATGGCCCGGTACCCAGGCCCATGCGTTTCGGCCGCTTGTCGCTCAACCGCCTGGGCGTGTACCCCGGCTCGATGGGCAATTACTGTGGCTTGTACAAGCAGATTCCGGTCATCACCATCGAACTGCCCAATGCCACCGCCATGCCCAGTCAGCGCGATCAGCAGGCGATGTGGGAGGACATGCTCAAGTGGATGAAACACAACATCTCCAGCATGTCGAATTGAGCCCCCTGCGATCGCGGGCATAGGCGATCACGGCAGCCGCATCGAACGGGCCAGGACTTGACGCCTACATCAGCCCCTGGCCATGCAGCAGCACGATGCCCAGGCTGGTGACCAGCATCGACGCCAGGGTGGTGAAGGCGATGATGTTGGCGGCCAGGCCGGCGTTGCCGCCCATGGCGCGCGCCATGACGTAGCTGGCGGCGGCGGTGGGCGACGAGGTCATCAGGAACAGGATGCCGAGGTCCATGCCCCGGAAGCCGATCAGCCAGGCGACCGTGGTCATCAGCACCGGCACCAGGACGAGCTTGCCCGCCCCGGCCAGCACGGCGTTGCGCGGCTCGTGGCGCAGCGCCGCCAGGCTGAGCGAGGCGCCGGTGCAGAGCAGCGCCAGCGGCAAGGTCATCTGGGCGAAATATTCGCCGGTCTTGAGCAGCACGGCTGGCAACTCGATCTGCGCCCAGGCCACCGGCAAGGCCAGCAGGATGCCCAGTATCAGGGGGTTCCTGGCAATGGCGGCCAGGGTGCCCGGCACGGAGCGGTGCTTGTTGAGTGAGCGGTTCAGGGTGACGACCGAAAGCACGTTGAGCAGGATGGTGACGAAGCCGAGATAGATCGAGGCCGCCGCCAGACCGACCTCGCCGTAGGCGTTGGCGCAGTAGGCCAGCCCGACGATGCCCATGTTGGAGCGGAAGGCGCCCTGCACCACCACGCCACGCTCCTCGGCCGGCCGAACCAGACGTCGGGCGAGCAGTTCCAGCAGGAGGTAGACGGCGACGGTGCCGGCCAGGGCATAGCCGATCAGGGCGAAGTTGGCCGTCTCTGAGAGGTTGGTCTTGCTGATGCTGATGAACAGCAGCGACGGCAGGGTCACGTTGAACACCAGGCGGGTGCCGACGTCGACGAAGGCATCGTTGATCAGGCCGGCGCGCGCAAGGACGATGCCCAGCACCAGGATCACGAAGATCGGCCCGGTAACCGAGAAGGCGAAGGCGAAGGTGGACAGCAGATCGGACATCGGCCACCAGCGTCGCACACCGTGGCAAAGGCAGCAATGGCAGGGAAATTTCGGGCTATGGCATTTAGCCTGTAAAATCAGGCCATCCCCTCAGTTTGCCGCCACGTCCTGCTTCGGACCGGGCGCTGTTTTATTGTCGATTCGGGCCGCAGTCCGAACCAGATACAGGATTCCGCATGACCAAGATTCCCGCCAAGACCCTCCTCGCCGCCCTCATCTTCCTGCTTGCCGGCCTCGCGGCCGCGAGCATCGTTCCCAGTGTCGAGATCGCCGTGGTCATGGCCATTCTGCTGCTGACGGTGTTCCTGTTTGCCTTCGAGGTGGTGGGCGTCGACGTGGCGGCGGTGACCGTAATGGTCCTGCTCGGCCTGATCAGTTCCTTCAGCGACCTGCTCGGCCTGGCCCAGCCGCTGGTGCCCACCAGCGAACTGTTCCGGGGCTTTTCCAGCAACGCGGTGATGTCGATCATCGCCGTGATGATCATCGGCGCCGGCCTCGACAAGACCGGCCTGATGAACAAGGTGGCGAGCACCATCCTGAGGCTGGGCGGCCAGACCGAGGCGCGCGTCATCCCGGCCATCTCCGGCACGGTCGGCTTCATCTCCAGCTTCATGCAAAACGTCGGCGCCGCCGCCCTGTTCCTGCCGGTGGTCGGCCGCATTTCCGCCCGCACCGGCCTGCCCATGTCGCGCCTGCTGATGCCCATGGGCTTCTGTGCCATCCTGGGCGGCACCATCACCATGGTCGGCTCCAGCCCGCTGATCCTGCTCAACGACCTCATCCTCACCTCCAACAAGACCCTGCCGGCCGAAAGCCAGATGGCGACCTGGTCGCTGTTCTCGGTCACCCCGATCGGGGTCGCCCTGCTGATCAGCGGCATCGCCTATTTCGTCCTGGCCGGCCGCTTCGTCCTGCCCGGGGGCAAGCACGAGGACATCACCACCGGCGGCAACACGCTGAAATATTTCCAGGACCTGTACGGCCTGGAATACGGCCTCTACGAGGTGGTGGTGCCGCCCGGCAGCCCGATGATCGGCAAGCTGCTCGACCAGGTCGAAATCGAGGGCCGGGTCCGCGTCATCGCCGCCCTGCGCGGCACCGAGGACCTGCGCATCGGCCCCGGCGGCCTGGCCCGCGACATCGGCATCGAGGCCAACAGCGTGCTCGGCATCCTGACCTCGCCGGACCGCCTCGAGGCCCTGGTCGCCGACAACAGGCTGCGCCTGCGCGAGGGTCTGGAGACCTTCGCCGAGGCCCTGGCCAGCAACCAGGCCGGCATCGCCGAGGTGGTCATCCCGCCCGGTTCCGAGCTGATCGGCAAGAGCGCCCGCGACGTCTGGATGCGCAAGACCTACGGCATCGCCATGGTCGCCCTGCACCGCGGTGGCGAGACCCTGCGCGAAGGCGACGGCATCCGCAACCTGCCCCTGCAGGCCGGCGACGCCCTGGTCGTGCATACCACCTGGGAGGCCCTGTCGCATCTGGAGCCGAACAAGAACTTCGTCGTCGTCACCACCGAGTACCCCCACGAGGAGACCCGCCCGCACAAGGTGGCCCCGGCCCTGCTGTTCTTCGCCATCGCCCTGTTCATGCTGCTGTTCACCGACGTGCGCCTGTCCATCGCCTTGATGACCGGCGCCATTGGCATGATCCTGACCGGCGTGCTGCGCATCGAGGAGGCCTATCACGCGGTGAGCTGGAAATCGGTGTTCCTGCTCGCCAGCCTGATCCCCCTCGGCCTCGCCGTGGAGACCAGCGGCACCGCCGCCTGGATCGCCCAGCAGACCCTGAGCCTGCTCGGCGGCGTGCCCACCTGGGTGCTGCAACTGGCCATCGCCGTCCTCGCCACCGCCTTCACCCTGGTGATGTCCAACGTCGGCGCCACCGTGCTGCTGGTGCCCCTGGCGGTCAACATCGCCATCGGCGCCGGCGCCAATCCGGCGGTGTTCGCGCTGACCGTCGCGCTGGCCACCTCCAACTCCTTCTTCCTGCCCACCCACCAGGTCAATGCCCTGATCATGGGCCCCGGCGGCTACAAGGTGGCCGACTTCATCCGCGCCGGCGGCATCATGACCGCGATCTTCCTCGTCGTCATGATGATCATGCTGAACCTGATCTACTGACCCGGGTCAACGATGATCCCCTCGTTGGTCGCCGAATTCGAGGCCCGGCTCGGCCGCATCCGCCAGGCCCTGCCCGCCGTCGCCTTCTTCGCCGGCTTCGTCTGGGATGCCCTGACCCTGGGCCGCTCGGTCACCGCGCTGGACCTCTGGCTGCTGAGCACCTACCTGGCCGGCGCCGCGGGCCTGCTGTGGTACATCGGTCAGCGCCAGGCCCTCATGGTGACGGCAGAGGAAACCGCCCGCCCATGGTGGCGGGAATCCGGCCCCTACTTCCTGCTGCAATTCCTGTTCGGCGGCCTGTTCTCGGCCCTGTTCATCTTCTACTTCAAGAGTTCCAGCCATTTCCTCGCCATCCTCTGGGCCCTGGGCCTGGGCGGCCTGCTGGTCGCCAACGAGTTCCTGGAGGACCGCTACCGCCGCTTCACCCTGACCTGGGCCCTGTTCGGACTGTGCGCAATGCTGCTGCTGAATTTTGTGCTGCCGCACCTGGTCGGCAGCATTTCGGCCGTGTGGTTCGTCCTCAGCACCCTGGCCGGGGCTGGACTGACACACGGGCTGCGCCTGAAGACGCCGGGGCAGCCCGGGCGCATCAAGCCGGTCTGGGGTATAGCCGCCGCCCTCCTGATCGCCTATGCCGCCGACGTCATTCCGCCGGTGCCGCTGGTAAAAAGGGACATCGCCGTGGGCCACGACCTGACCCGGAGCGCCGGCCTCTATCGACTACAACAGGAGAAGACGCCCTGGTGGCTGTTCTGGCGCCGGGTCGAAAGTGAAATCCATCTTAAATCGGGCGAGCGCCTGTACTGCGTGTCGGCCGTGTTCGCGCCAGCCGGGCTCGACACCCGCCTATACCACCGCTGGATGCACCATGACGAGACGCGGGGCTGGGTCACCACCTCGCACATCGGCTTCGGCCTCGCCGGCGGCCGCGAGGGCGGCTACCGGGGCTACACCTGGAAGCAGAACCTGGCGCCGGGCGAGTGGAAGGTCGCCGTGGAGACGGAGAACGGCCGCACCGTGGCGGTACACCGCTTCGTGTTGTCGGCGGAAGCGCTGGCCGCCGACGCCCCGATGCTGGACAAGGATTTCTGACCGCCTGGCTCAGTAATGCGGCGGCAGTTCCTCCCCCGGGTCGAAGGCATCGGCGGCCCCGGATTCGCGCATCCGGCGGTGCAGTTCGGTCAATTGCCGTTGCAGCAGGTCGATCTGCTCCTGCTGCCTGAACACGGCCTGGTTGAGCGTGTCGATCATGTCCTCGGCATAGCCGAGCTTGATCTCCAGTTCGGTGATGCGCTCGTCGGCCCCCCGCTCGCTCAAACCACGACCTCCCTGGCAGCGGCGAGCATGGCGGCCCGAGTGTCCGGGGTCTCCAGGCTGATGCGACCGAGCGCGCCGGCGCGGAAATCGGTGAGCAGGATGATGGCCGCCTTTTCCAGGTCGAGCCCGCTGCCGCCCTTGCCCTTCAGGATGCAGCCGCGTCGCCTGGCCACCGCCTCGACCACGGCGTGGCCGTCGCAGCCTTCAGTCTTGATGCCGTAACGCTCGGCCAGCCGTTCCGGATAGCGGGCCAGCAGGATGCCGGCCAGGAACTCGGCCACTTCTTCCTCGATCACCGCGTTGCGGCCGATGGCATGGCCAACCGCCAGCATGTAGCCGTCGCTGTCGTGTTCGATCTTCGGCCACATCAGCCCGGGGGTGTCGGTCAGGGTCATGCCCGGACCGAGGTCCAGGCACTGCTGCGACTTGGTCACCGCCGGCTCGTCGCCCACCGCCGCCACCCGGCGTTTCAGCAGGGCGTTCATGATGGTCGACTTGCCCACATTGGGGATGCCCATGATCATCATCCGGAGCGGCTTGGTGTTGTCGCTGCGGTGCGGCGCCAGTTGCCGGCACAGGCCGGTCAATTTCGCCACGTCGGCCGGCTTCTTGGCCGAGATGGCGACCGCCTTGACGCCCGGCTGCCGATCGTACCAGGCCAGCCAGGCCTGGGTGGCGGCCGGGTCGGCCAGATCGGTCTTGTTGAGCACCTTGAGGCAGGGCCGCTGACGGTGCTTGCGCAACTCGTCGATCATCGGATTGGCGCTGGCCTCGGGCAGGCGGGCGTCAATCACCTCGATCACCACGTCGATGCGCGCCAGGGCATCGGCCGCATGCTTGCGGGCCGAATTCATGTGTCCGGGGAACCACTGTATCGCCATGGTCTAGCCTGTCACGACGATGGTCTGGCCCCGACATTCGACCCGCTGCCCGGCCCGTATCTTGGCGGTCTTGCGCGCCTCGGGCCGGCCGTCCACCGTGATCTCGCCGGTCGCCACCAGGACCTTGCCCTGGCCGCCGCTGTCGGCGAGGCCGGTCAGCTTGAGCAGGTCGCACAGCGGCACATGATCGCCGGTCAGTTTGAATTCGATGGGGGCTGATTTATTCATGGCGCGAAGGTTAACCCGGATTGCCCAGCGGCCCAAATCAGGGCACGATCCGGCGTTCAAATTTCATTCGCCACCGCCCCTTCAGTCAGCGCCGACGATGCCGATAAGAACGCCATAACATTATTTCGATGGAGAGAGACGACGTGAACTGGTTCGCACACAGCATACGCAACAAAATGCTGGCCATCACCGGCATCGGCACCGCACTGTTAGTAGGCGCGGCCCTGTTCGGTCTGTGGCTGACCTGGCATGAAATCGATGCCCTGCAAGCCGCGCAGAGCACCTCACACACGTTGTCGCAGAGCGCAATCACCGCTTTCGCGACCCGTGCGCAACAGGAAATACTGTTCAGCCTGGGCCTGATGGGCGTGGCCATCGTGATCGCCTTCGTATCCTTCCTGTGGCTCATCAACAAGGCCATCCTGACCCCGGCCCGGCATCTGGTCGCGGATTTCACCGAGATCGCCAAGGGCAATTTCCGCCAGGAAATCCGGCGCGACACCCAGGACGAGATTGGCATGATCGCCACCACTGCCGAACAACTGCGGCTAGAGATGGCCAGCATACTGAGCGATGTGATGAACTCCTCGCAGCGCTTGAACGAGACTTCTGGGCGGCTGTCCGACAGTGCCGGCGAACTCAGCAAAAACTCCCATAGCCAGCGGGAGGTGGCCGCCTCGACGGCAGGCAGCGTCCAGGAAATGGTCGTCGCCATCGCCACCGTCGCCGACAATGCCGCCTCGGTCCGCAGCCAGACCGAGCAAAGCCTGGAGCACAGCCACTCCGGCAACGTCAAGCTGTCGGAACTGATCGGCGAGATCAGTTCGGTGGAAAACTCGGTGGACGGACTCAGCCGCTCGGTAAAGGAGTTCATCCGCAGTACCGAGGCGATCACCAGCATGACCCGTCAGGTACGCGATATCGCCGACCAGACCAATCTGCTCGCTCTCAACGCCGCCATCGAGGCGGCCCGCGCCGGCGAACAGGGGCGCGGCTTTGCCGTGGTGGCCGACGAGGTACGCAAGCTGGCGGAGAAGTCGTCCGAGTCGGCCAGCCAGATCGACCAGATCACCAGCAGCCTGGGCAGTCAGTCCGGCCAGGTGGATCGTTCCATCGAACAGGGGCAGCAGGCCCTGCTGCGCAGTCAGGACATCCTGGAGGAGGTGGCCATGGTGCTTGCCGAATCCAGTCAGTCGGTGTCCAGCGCCCATAGCGGCGTCAACTCGATCTCCGAGGCCGTCCTGGAGCAGAAGGGCTCCAGCCGGGAGATCTCCAGCCATGTCGAGCGCATCGCCCAGATGTCCGAATTGAACGATGCCTCGGCGCGCAGGAACGGCGAAGAGGCCGGGCAATTGAAGGCGCTGGCGGCCAGACTGCAGGCCAGCGTCGGCCGTTTCCAGTTGTAACGCGGCTCAGGCCGGGAATATCCCGGTCGACAGGTAGCGGTCGCCACGGTCGCAGATGATGGTGACGATGACCGCATCCGCCACCTCTTTCGAGAGCTGCAGCGCCGCCCACAGGGCCCCGCCGGAGGAGATGCCGGCGAAGATGCCCTCCTCGCGCGCCAGACGGCGGGTGGTCTCCTCCGCATCGGCCTGGCCGACATAGATCATCCGGTCGATGCGGTCGAAATCGCAGATGCTGGGCAGGTACTCGAGCGGCCATTTGCGGATGCCGGGGATCTGGGCACCCTCTTCCGGCTGCACGCCGACGATCTGGATATCGGGGTTCATTTCCTTCAGGTAGCGCGAGCAGCCCATGATGGTGCCGGTGGTGCCCATGCTGGAGACGAAATGGGTGATCCTGCCCGCGGTGTCGCGCCAGATCTCCGGGCCGGTAGTCTCGTAGTGCGCGGCCGGGTTGTCCGGGTTGGAGAACTGGTCGAGCATGATCCCCTTACCCTCGGCGACCAACTGGTCGGCCAGATCGCGGGCGGCCTCCATGCCGCCCGCCTTGGGGGTCAGCAGCAGTTCGGCACCGAAGGCACGCATGGTCTGGCGGCGTTCGATGGACAGGTGCTCGGGCATGATCAGGATCATCCGGTACCCGCGCATGGAGGCGGCCATGGCCAGGGCGATGCCGGTATTGCCCGAAGTCGCCTCGATCAAGGTGTCGCCCGGCTTGATGCTGCCGCGCGCCTCCGCCTTGGCGATCATGGCCAGGGCCGGCCGGTCCTTCACGGAGCCGGCTGGGTTGTTACCCTCCAGCTTGGCCAGGACGACGTTCGAGGTCTGGCCGGGCATGCGCTTGAGCCGAACCAGGGGGGTGTTGCCGACGAAATCGGAGAGGGTTTTATACATATCGCTGAAGGCTGATGGCTGAGCGCTAAAATCAATCCTTGCCGAACAGGTCGCGGCTGTAGACCTTGTCGGCGACGTCGCGGATGTCCTCGGTGATGCGGTTGGCGACGATGACGTCGGACAGGCGCTTGAACTCGGCCAGGTCGTTCACCACCCGGGAATGGAAGAACTCCGCTTCCTTCAGCACCGGCTCGTAGACGATGACCTCGATGCCCTTGGCCTTGATCCGCTTCATGATGCCCTGGATCGAGGAGGCGCGAAAATTGTCCGAACCGGACTTCATGATCAGCCTGTGGACGCCGACCACCTTCGGGTTCCGGCGCAGGATGCTGTCGGCGACGAAGTCCTTGCGCGTGGTGTTGGAGTCGACGATGGCGCGCATCAGGTTCTGCGGCACGTCCTGGTAGTTGGCCAGCAACTGCTTGGTGTCCTTGGGCAGGCAGTAGCCGCCGTAGCCGAACGAAGGGTTGTTGTAGTGGTCGCCGATGCGCGGATCCAGGCTGACGCCCTGGATGATGTGCTTGGTGTCGAGGCCGTGAGTGGCGGCGTAGGTGTCCAGTTCGTTGAAATAGGCCACCCGCATGGCCAGGTAGGTATTGGAGAACAGTTTGACCGCCTCGGCCTCGGTGGAATCGGTGAACAACACCGGGATGTCCTGCTTGAGGGCGCCCTGCTTGAGCAGGTTGGCGAAGGTGGCGGCCCGCTCGGACTGCTCGCCGATGATGATGCGCGAGGGATACAGGTTGTCGTACAGGGCCTTGCCTTCGCGCAGGAACTCCGGCGAGAAAATGAGGTTTTCGCAGTTGAACTGCGCCTTCAGCTTGGCGGTGTAGCCGACCGGCACGGTGGATTTGAGCACCATCACCGCCTTCGGATTGATCGCCTTGACGTCGCGGATCACCGCCTCGACCGTGCTGGTGTTGAAGTAGTTGGTCACGGGATCGTAGTCGGTCGGGGTGGCGATGACCACGTAGTCTGCCCCGGCGTAGGCATCCTGCTTGTCGAGCGTGGCGCGGAAGTCGAGCGGCTTGTGCTGGAGGTAGTCCTCGATCTCGGCGTCGACAATGGGCGACTCCTTGCGATTCAACATCGCAACCTTCTCGGGCAGGATGTCGAGCGCCACGACTTCGTTGTGCTGCGCGAGCAGGACCGCATTGGACAGACCGACGTAACCGGTACCGGCAATGGCTATTTTCATGGTTTGGCTTTCAAATGGTTGATTATTTCAGCATTGATCTGTTGCAGGGCGGTGACCGGATCGTCGGCCTGGGTGATCGGCCGCCCAACCACCAGGTAGTCGGCGCCCGCCGCGATGGCGCGCGCGGGGGTGAGGATGCGGCTCTGGTCGCCAACCGCGCTGCCGGCAGGGCGGATGCCCGGGGTCACCAGCAGGAAATCCTTGCCGATCTGCTGCCTGAGCAGGGCCGCCTCCTGGGCCGAGCAGACCACGCCATCCAGGCCAGCCGCGCGGGCCAACCTGGCCAGGCGTTCGACCTGCAGCGCCGGTTCGACATCCAGGCCGATCTGGCGCAGGTCCTCGCCGCTCATGCTGGTCAGCACGGTGACGGCGATCAACTTGGGTGGCTGCGCCACCTTGTCCACCGCCGCGCGCGCCGCCTGCATCATCTTCAGGCCGCCGGAGGCGTGCACGTTGACCATCCAGACGCCGAGGTCGGCGGCGGCACTGCAGGCCTGGGCGACGGTGTTGGGGATGTCGTGGAACTTGAGGTCGAGGAAGACCTTGAAACCCAGCGCGGACAACTTCTCGACCAGGGCCGGGCCGGCGCGGACGAACAGCTCCTTGCCGACCTTGAGCTTGCATAGGCCGGGGTCGAGCCGCCCGACCAGGGCCAGGGCCTGGCCGGCATCGGGAAAATCGAGGGCGACGATGACGCGGGGATCGTTATTCACTTTCTATTCTCTCCGGCGGGATGCCTTCCCAACTGGCGCAGGCCGGACATTGCCAGAAGAACTGGCGTGCCTTGAAACCGCAGTGGCCGCACTGGTAATAGGCCACCCGGCTGACCTGCCGGTGCACCAGGTCCTGGGCCATGCGGATCTCCAGGTCGTTCTCGGTGCCAGCGGTGCGGGCCTGCAGGTAATCGTCGAGCACGCGCAGTCCCGGGTGTTGCTTGAGCGCCTCGGCCGACAACTGCTCGGCCGCCGCCCAGCCGCGGTTCTCCGCCACTGCGTTGAACAGGATGTGGAACAGATCGGCACTCGGCTGCCGAACCAGGTAGCCCTGGATCAACTCGAGGCCGTCGTCCAGTCGGTCCTGGCGCTGGTAGGCCTTGAGCAGGCGCTCGGCCACCACCGGCAGGTAGGCCGCGTTCTGCTGCTCGATCCGGCGCCAATGTTCGATCGCCGCCTCGTCGTCGCCGGCCTGGGCCTCCAGGTCGCCGAGCAACTGGCTGGCGCGCACCGCCTTGCGGTTCATCGCCAGGGCCTGGTTCAGGTAGTCGCGGGCCGGGCCGGTTTCCTTGCGCAGCATGGAGTTGAGCGCCAGTTCGCAGTAATAGTGCGCGGTGTCGGCATTCTGCGACGGGTTGCCCAGCTTCTCCAGGCGCTGGGCGACCACGATGGCCGCCTCCCAGTCCTTTTCCAGGACGTAAATGTCGAGCTGGTGACGCAGGGCATCGAGTATGTGGACGCCGGTTTCCAGCTTCTTGAAGATGTCCTCGGCGCGGTCGAGCAGGCCGGCCTTGAGGAAATCCTGGCCCAGTTCATACAGCGCCTTGAGCCGTTGCTCCTGCTTCAGGTCGCTGCGGTCGACCAGGTTCTGGTGGATGCGGATGGCCCGGTCCAGTTCGCCCCGGCGGCGGAACAGGGCGCCGAGGGCGAAATGCAGTTCCAGGGTGTCCGGGTCCAGCCGGGTCACTTCGAGGAAGGCCTCGATGGCCCGGTCCGGCTGTTCGTTGAGGAGATAGTTCAGGCCCCGGAAATACGAGGTCGGTATGCTGCGCGATTCCTTCACCACTTGGCGGATGTCCACCCGTGCGGCCAGCCAGCCGATGGCAAAAAAGAATGGCAGTACCAGCAGTTGCCAGGTTTCGAATTCCATCAGGGCTTACTCAGTCGTTTCGCTTTGCGCAGGCGTATCAGTTCGCGCCGGTTGTTCAATATCTGCCGGGAGGCGCCCAGCAAGCCAAGCAGCACACCGAGAGCAAACGCCAGCAGCAGCACCAGGGACAGCGGCGCCCGCCACTCCAGGCCCATCAGGTAGTGCACGCCGACGACTTCACTGTTCTTGATCGCGAAGGCCAGCAGCAGCAGGAACAGGACCAGCTTGATGACCAGCGTCAATGCACGCACATGGGACTCCCGGTAGGACTGTCGAATTGTAACGCCGGGTCCAGAAAAAAAATAAGCGGCATCGGGTTTCCGATGCCGCCTATCGTGTCGCCTGTAGCGGATCAGTCCTTGAAATCCACCCGGTCGCGCAGTTCCTTGCCCGCCTTGAAATGCGGCACGTGCTTGCCCGCCACAGTCACCTTCTCGCCGGTCTTGGGATTGCGACCGACCCGGGGCGGACGGTAGTTCAGACTGAAACTGCCGAATCCCCGGATCTCGATCCGCTTGCCCTCGAGCAGGCTCTGCATCATGGCGTCAAGGATGGTCTTGACCGCCAGCTCGGCATCCGCGGCAACCAGGTGCGGGTTGCGCTCAGCCAGCCGGTTGATCAACTCCGACTTGGTCATGGCAGAAAGATCTCCGAGCAAATCAGGACTCGGTATTCTGGCTGTCCAGCTTGGCCTTCAGCAGCGCGCCCAGGTTGGTGGTACCGGCGGAGTGGCCGGCAGACAGTTTCTGCATGGCATCGGCCTGCTCGACGGCGTCCTTCTGCTTGACCGACAGGTTGATCTGACGGTTCTTGCGGTCGACGTTGATGATCATCGCCTCGACGCTGTCGCCTTCCTTCAGGTGGGTGCGGATGTCCTCGACGCGGTCGCGGGAGAACTCGGAGGCGCGCAGGTAGCCGTCCATCTCGCCGCCGATGTCGATCACGGCGCCCTTGGCATCCAGCGACTTGACGGTGCCGGTGACGATGCTGCCCTTGTCATGGCTGGCCACGAAGGAGTTGAACGGATCGCCTTCCAGCTGCTTGATGCCCAGGGAGATGCGCTCCTTGTCGGTATCGATGGCCAGTACCACGGCCTCGACTTCCTCGCCCTTGCGGAAGTTGCGCAGGGCCTCTTCGCCGGGCAGGGACCAGGACAGGTCGGACAGGTGGACCAGGCCGTCGATGCCGCCGGGCAGACCGATGAAGACGCCGAAGTCGGTGATCGACTTGATCTGGCCGGAAACCTTGTCACCCTTCTTGAAGGTGATGGAGAAATCTTCCCAGGGGTTGGCCTTGCACTGCTTCATGCCCAGGGAGATGCGGCGACGATCCTCGTCGATCTCCAGGACCATGACCTCGACCTCGTCGCCCAGGGAGACGACCTTGGAGGGGTTGACGTTCTTGTTGGTCCAGTCCATTTCGGAGACGTGCACCAGGCCTTCGATACCCGGCTCGATCTCGACGAAGGAACCGTAGTCGGTGAGATTGGCCACCTTGCCGAACATGCGGGTGCCGGTGGGGTAGCGACGGGACAGGCCGACCCAGGGGTCTTCGCCCAGCTGCTTCATGCCCAGGGAGACGCGGTTCTTGTCCTGGTCGAACTTGAGCACCATGGCGGTGACTTCGTCGCCGACGTTGACCACTTCGGTCGGATGCTTGACGCGGCGCCAGGCCAGGTCGGTGATATGGAGCAGGCCGTCGATGCCGCCGAGGTCGACGAAGGCGCCGTACTCGGTGATGTTCTTGACGATACCCTTGACGGTGGCGCCTTCCTTCAGGTTGGCCAGCAGCTGTTCGCGCTCGGCGCCCATGCTCTGTTCCAGGACGGCCTTGCGGGACACCACGACGTTGTTGCGCTTGCGGTCCAGCTTGATGACCTTGAATTCGGCTTCCTTGCCCTCGTACGGGGAGGTGTCCTTGACCGGACGGACGTCGACCAGGGAGCCGGGCAGGAAGGCGCGGATGCCGTTGCACATGACGGTGAGGCCGCCCTTGACCTTGCCGTTGATCACGCCCTTGACGACGCGACCCTCTTCCATGGCGGCTTCCAGGTCCAGCCAGGCGGCCAGGCGCTTGGCGCGGTCACGCGACAGCTTGGTGGAGCCGAAGCCGTCTTCCAGCTGCTCGATGGCCACCTGCACGAAATCCCCGATCTTCACATCGAGTTCGCCACGGTCGTTCTTGAATTCCTCGGTGGGAATCAGGCTCTCGGACTTGAGGCCGGCGTTGACGGTGACGAAGTTGTGGTCGATCGCCACGACCTCGGCGGTGATGACCTCGCCGGAGCGCATTTCCTGCTTGGAGATGCTTTCTTCAAACAGGGCGGCAAAGGATTCCATGGGGGAAGCGGAGGGGGTTGCGGTTGCAGTGGACATTGATTGAGGGACCTGAAAAACCGTGTTGCCACGGGCTGGTTGAATTAAAAAACCCAATATGGGGTTAGCTCTGTGGCCTAGGCCTGGCGGTACCACCCGAGCACCCGATCGACCGCTTGCGCGATGGTCAGGGCCGTGGTGTCCAGCAGATGGGCGTCGGCCGCTTGGTGCAGGGGAGCGGAGGCTCGGCTCGCATCGCGCGCGTCGCGTTCCCGCAGGTCCTGCACAAGGGCGGGGAGACTAGCATCAAATCCTTTTTCGATCAACTGCTTATAGCGCCTTTGTGCGCGCTCCTCGGCCGTCGCAGTGAGGAACACCTTGACCGTGGCATCGGGGAACACCACCGAACCCATGTCGCGCCCGTCGGTGACCAGGCCGGGGGCCTTGCGGAAGCCGCGCTGCAGTTCCAGCAGGGCCGCGCGCAGGGCCGGCAGCGCCGCGATGCGCGAGGCCGCCCGACCCGCCTCCTCGGTACGGATGGCATCGCCGACCGGCCGGCCGTCGAGATAGACCTCGACGCCGTCGAAGTGCAGGTCGAGCCCGCGCGCCAGTTCCGCCAGCCCGGCCTCGTCGGCCAGGTCGACGCCGCGGGTCTGCGCGGCGTAGGCGGTCACCCGGTAGATGGCGCCGCTGTCCAGGTAATGGAAACCCAGTTCCTTGGCGGCCAGGGCCGCCACGGTGCCCTTGCCGGAGGCGGACGGGCCGTCGATGGCGATGACCGGGATCGCATTCTTCATATGATCGTTTGTCACTTCTACTTTTGTCCTATTGCCTGAACCAGATTGCTATGTAAGGATTGCACTCAAATGGATTGGGACTACCCGATCGGCGTTGGGCCCCTGGGACTACCTAGGGGCCCTTCGACTTTCTAGGGAAATACCTTCAGTCCAATCCCCGTCTTCTGTCCCGCCGGATCTCGGCAATATTTCGACTCCAACACCTTCAGCGCGCGGTTCTCCTGCTCTGGCCGAAGCACCGACAAACCGATTGGGCGCGCGGTCAAATCGGCAAGTTGCATCCCCTCCGAGTTGGTTCGTTTGTCCGCGACAATCAGCTCAAAAGGTAGCGTTGAACGAAAGAAATTCGCCCCATCACGAATGCGGCGGAATTCCAGTTCCAGTTCCGCATCCTCCTTGGCTCCCCTCGCCTCGCACACCAGATGCGTCAACCGATCAGCCTGGTTCTCTGCGCGCAAATAACGATAGATACGCTCTAGGCCGAA
>JBAZLW010000022.1:0-16933 GCA_041650095.1 Hydrogenophilaceae bacterium
C
Organism: Hydrogenophilaceae bacterium; assembly: GCA_041650095.1. Taxonomy (GTDB): domain Bacteria; phylum Pseudomonadota; class Gammaproteobacteria; order Burkholderiales; family Thiobacillaceae; genus Parasulfuritortus. The sequence goes on from JBAZLW010000022.1 coordinate 2, forward strand.
GACATCAGCATTTCCAGCGGACCGGGCGCGCTGTTGCGCGACCGGCTCATCGTTCCCTCGTCGCACCAGTCGGCCCCGAGTTTGAAAGAACAGATCGATCCGGGAATTCGACCACCCATGACGGCTCCTTTTCTTTCGGTATCGTTGGCTAACAGCAAATACTGAGACTGGAGTATCTGAACGTTATCAAATATAGCGGGGTTACCCCGTTTTTACTCGCGCACCGTTTCCTGCCTGGGCGCTCACCCATTCCAGTTTGCTCGCACGGGGCAATTGCTTGAGTCGATATTCGGACTTGGCGGCCTCCGATTTGCTGGCACAGACCTGGCTGGCAAGAAGCTGGATGGGTGGATTCAGCCGGGTAAAGATGGCCCCCTTGCCGGAGACGTGCTTGGCGAAGCGGCTGGCCAGGTCGTTGGTGATCCCGGTATAGAGTTTTCCGCCTTTGCATTCCAGTACATAGACGAACCAGGTTTCGGCGCATGGGCTATCGATATCTGATGACATTCGCGGCATGAAGGTTGAGCGGTTGTTTGAGTGATTTACTGGCTGGCCGGGTTTTGCCGCATTCCGATGCGGCATCCTACCCCGTTCTGAGCGATGCCACCGCTATGACATGCCTGGCCGATATCCCGCATCAAGGCAACCAGAAAGATAAATGGAACTGATGCCCAGGCGAGGCCTCGAAGCCTGCATTGGTTGATTTCGCAACTTCCGGTGTACCCATGCCGGAAGTTGGCAGTGCGCACACGAGATGCGCATACCGTTGATTGAATTTACTTGGAGGAAAACATGAGCAAAACAGTGGTGAAGCAGTTTCTGGAGACATCAAAAGGATATTTCCAGGCCCATTTAAATGTCCCCGAACAGACCCAATCGGAACAGAAGGAAAGAAGAGATGAAGACCAAACTCAAGCCGCGTAATCCCTTCGTGGCCGCCGCCAGGTTCAGGCAGGCCGGTGCCCACGGTAAAAGCGTCAAGGCACTGCGTCGTGAGCAGGCCATGCGCCTGCAACGTGAAATCAAGAACACGGACCGACCGGGATATGGGCCCTCGGCGCGCAGTCGTACAACGCAAGCGGCGTCGGTTTGCGTTGTACGACTGCACTGAACCCGTCAGCCATTCGCTCGATGAACGCCATCGGACTGCCGCCGGCAAGGGCGGTTCAGGTTCAAAAGACCCGTTTGAAAGTCAGATGCCCGGCCCTTGGCTGATCAACTGGTCGTATGAACCTGCGGTTCCCCGAACTGACGAATGGCCCTTGTTAGGCAGCCTTGGTCGACCCGGCCAGCAGGTCGGGGCGCGCTTCGGGTAGAATGGCGCGCCTGTAACTATCCCAATTTTCGCCCCGATCCATGCGCAACATCCGCAATTTCTCCATCATCGCCCACATCGACCACGGCAAATCGACCCTGGCCGACCGCATCATCCACCTGTGCGGCGGCCTGTCCGACCGCGAGATGGAGGCGCAGGTGCTCGACTCGATGGACCTGGAGCGGGAGCGCGGCATCACCATCAAGGCCCAGACGGCGTCCCTGGCCTACAAGGCCAGGGATGGCCAGGTCTATCAGCTCAACCTGATCGATACCCCGGGCCACGTGGACTTTTCCTACGAGGTTTCCCGTTCGCTGTCGGCCTGCGAGGGCGCCCTGCTGGTGGTCGATGCCTCCCAGGGGGTCGAGGCGCAGACGGTGGCGAACTGCTACACCGCCATCGAGCTGGGTGTCGAGGTGGTGCCGGTATTGAACAAGATCGACCTGCCCTCGGCCGATCCGGAGCGGGTGATCGAGGAGATCGAGAACATCGTCGGCGTCCCGGCGGACGACGCGGTGCGCTGTTCGGCCAAGACCGGCCTGGGCATCGAGGACGTGCTGGAGGCGGTGGTGGCACGCATCCCGCCGCCGGTGGGCGATCCGGAGGCGCCGCTGAAGGCGCTGATCACCGATTCCTGGTTCGACAACTATGTCGGCGTGGTGATGCTGGTGCGGGTGGTCGACGGCGTGCTGCGGCCGAAGGACAAGATCCGCTTCATGGCTACCGGGGCCGAGCATCTGTGCGAGCAGGTCGGCGTGTTCACGCCGAAATCGGTCGCCCGGACCGAGTTGTCGGCCGGCATGGTGGGCTTCCTCACCGCCGGCATCAAGGAGCTCGCTTCGGCCAAGGTGGGCGACACCATTACCACGGTGGTGAAGCCGGCCACCGAGGCGTTGCCCGGTTTCAAGGAGATCAAGTCGCAGGTGTTCGCCGGGCTTTACCCGGTGGATTCGCACGAATACGACCAGTTGCGCGATGCCCTGACCAAGCTGCAACTGAACGACGCCTCGCTGCATTTCGAGCCCGAGACCTCCCAGGCGCTCGGCTTCGGTTTCCGCTGCGGCTTCCTCGGTCTGTTGCACATGGACATCGTGCAGGAGCGCCTGGAGCGCGAATACAACCAGAACCTGATCACCACGGCGCCGACCGTGGAATACGAGATGGTGCTCAAGGACGGCACCGTGGAATTGCTGGAGAACCCGTCCCGTCTGCCCGATCCGTCGAAACTGGAAGAGATCCGCGAGCCCATCATCACCGCCACCATTCTGGTGCCGGAGGAGTACCTGGGCAACGTGATGACCCTGTGCAACCAGAAGCGCGGCGCCCAGGTCGACATGAAGTACCTGGGCCACCAGGTCATGCTCAAGTACGACCTGCCGCTGAACGAAGTGGTGATGGACTTCTTCGACAAGCTGAAGTCGACCAGCCGGGGCTACGCCTCGCTCGACTACGAGTTCAAGGAGTACCGCGCCGACGACCTGATCAAGCTGGACGTCCTGGTCAACGGCGAGAAGGTCGATGCCCTGTCCCTGATCGTGCACCGCTCGACCTCGATCTATCGCGGCCGCGAACTGGTGTCGAAGATGCGCGAACTGATCCCGCGCCAGATGTTCGATGTCGCGGTGCAGGCGGCGATCGGTTCCCACATCATCGCCCGCGAGACGGTCAAGGCGCTCAGGAAGAACGTGCTGGCCAAGTGTTACGGCGGCGACATCACGCGCAAGAAGAAACTGCTCGAGAAGCAGAAGGAAGGCAAGAAGCGCATGAAGCAGGTCGGCAACGTGGAAATCCCCCAGGAGGCCTTCCTGGCCATCCTGCAAACCGGAGATAAATAGTCGTGAATTTCGCCCTGATACTGTTCGTCGCCCTGGTCATCACCGGCGTCATCTGGCTGATCGACGCCCTTACCGCCGCCAGGACGCGGCCGGCGGAGGCCAAGCTGCCCATGCTGGTGGATTATGCCAAGAGCTTCTTTCCGGTCATCCTGCTGGTATTCCTGCTCCGCTCCTTCCTGGTCGAGCCGTTCAAGATCCCGTCCGGCTCGATGCTGCCGACCCTGCAGGTGGGCGATTTCATCCTGGTGAACAAGTACACCTACGGCATCCGCCTGCCCATCCTCAACCAGAAGGTCATCGAGATCGGCCAGCCCAAACATGGTGACGTGATGGTGTTCCGCTACCCCAAGGATCCGGGCCTGGATTACATCAAGCGGGTGATCGGCCTGCCCGGCGATACCGTGGAATACGTCGACAAGCGGCTGGTCATCAACGGCAAGGCGGTCTCGGTGGCAACGGCCGGGGAGTACAGTTACGTCGCCAACGGCCTCAATTACATCACCGGCCAGATCTGGCAAGAACAACTCGGCGAGCACAACCATATCGCCATGACCCAGAAGGACATGCCGCCGGTGATCCCCTACCAGGTGGCCGGGGATTTCCCCTTCCGCGACAACTGCACCTACAATGACCAAGGCTTCAAGTGCAAGGTGCCTGAGGGCTATTACTTCATGATGGGCGACAACCGGGATGCCAGCAACGATTCCCGTTACTGGGGCTTCGTGCCGGACGAGAATATCGTCGGCCGCGCCTTCATGATCTGGTGGAACTTCGGCGAGTTCTCCCGGATCGGCCATTTCATCGAATAGGAGGGGGTATGTACCGACAAAAAGGATTTACGCTGCTTACGCTGATATTCTTGCTTGCCTTGGCCGTGTTCGCGGCCTTGGTCGCGATGAAGACGGTGCCGACCTATATCGACTACTTCGCGGTGACCAAATCGCTGGAGAACATCCTTGCCCAAGGGACTGACCAGTCAGCCTTCGAGATGCGTCAAACTTTCGAGAGACGCTTGGACGTCAATTCCATTTACAACGTCAAATCGAAGGACCTGGAAATCAGCAAGGACAACGGCATGCTGACCCTCTCGGTGCCGATCAGCAGCAAGAAACCCTTCGCCGGCGGCATCAGCATCAGTGTCGACCTGGTGGCCACGGCCTCTGCCCCGCTGAACTGATGATCCATGCTTCGGATGCCCTGCAGGCCAGGCTGGGCCACGTATTCGCGCATCCGGAACTGCTCGAACAGGCGCTGACCCATCGCAGTTTCAGCATCCAGAACAATGAACGCCTGGAATTCCTCGGCGACGGCGTGCTCAACTTCGTGGTCGGGGCCTTGCTCTTCGAGCGTTTTCCCGAACTCAAGGAAGGCCAGTTGTCCCGCATCCGGGCCAACCTGGTCAACCAGCAGCCGCTCTATGAAGTGGCCCAGGAACTCGGTCTTGGCCAGTATCTGCGCCTGGGCGAGGGTGAGTTGCGCAGCGGCGGCGACAGCCGGCCGTCCATCCTGGCCGATGCGATGGAATCGATCCTGGGCGCGGCCTTCCTGGACGCCGGCTTCGAGGCGGCCAAGGGCATCGTCGTGCGCCTGTTTGCCGACAAGCTGAACGAGGTGGATCCGGCCACCCATGGCAAGGACGCCAAGACCCTGCTCCAGGAATGGCTGCAATCGCGCAAGCACGGCCTGCCGGTGTACGAGTTGGCGGGCACCAGTGGCCAGGCGCATGCCCAGACCTTCCGGATCGTCTGCCGGATCGACGCCCTGGGCATCGCCACTGAGGGTTCCGGCCCGAGCCGCAAGGCGGCGGAACAGGCGGCCGCCCAGGCCGCCTATGATCGATTGGAACGCAAGTGAGCGAAGTGCGTCGCGCTGGCTACATCGCCGTGGTGGGAAGGCCGAACGTCGGCAAGTCGACCCTGATCAACACCCTGGTCGGGGCCAAGGTCAGCATCGTCTCCAGCAAGCCGCAGACCACCCGCCACCGCGTCCTCGGGGTGCGCACCGAGGGCGAGGCGCAGTTCGTCTTCGTCGACACTCCGGGCTTCCAGACTCAGCACCGCAACGCCCTCAACCAGTCGATGAACCGGGTGGTGACCCAGGCACTCGGCGAAGTCGATTTAGTGCTGTTCCTGATCGAGTCGATGAAGTTCACCCCGGCCGACGAGCGGGTGATCAAGCTGCTGCCGGCGAACACCCCGGTCATCCTGGTGGTCAACAAGGTCGACCAGGTCGCCGACAAGACCCGACTGCTGCCCTTCCTGCAACAGGTGGCCGGGCAGTTCGGCTTCGCCGAGATCGTGCCGTTGTCGGCCCTGACTGCCAAGGATGGCGACCGCCTGCTCGGCATTGTCGGCAAATACCTGCCGGAGTCGGAACCCTTCTTCGAGGACGATGCCATCACCGACCGCAGCGAGCGCTTCCTGGCCGCCGAGATCGTGCGCGAGAAGGTGTTCCGCCTGACCGGCGACGAGATCCCCTACGGCGTCGCGGTCGAGATCGAGAAGTACGAGACCGAGCCCTCCGGCATGCGCCGGATCAACGCGGTGATCTGGATCGAACGCGACGCCCACAAGCCGATCCTGCTCGGCAAGGGCGGCGAGCACCTCAAGCGCATCTCCACCGAGGCGCGCCAGGACATGGAAAAGCTGTTCGACGCCAAGGTCTTCCTGCAATGCTGGGTCAAGGTGAAGAGCGGCTGGACCGACAATGCCGCGTTGCTCAGGTCGCTCGGCCACGATTGATGCCGGGCCGGGCATAGCGCCATGAACGAGAAGCGCGACCACGAACCCGCCTTCGTCCTGCACACCTATCCCTGGCGCGAAACCAGCCTGATCGTCGAGACCCTGAGCCGCAATCACGGCCGCCTGGCCCTGGTGGCGCGCGGGGCGCGGCGGCCGATGTCGTCGATCAAGTCGCGCCTCCTGGCCTTCCAGCCGCTTGAACTGTCCTGGTTCGGCAAGGGCGGCCTGCGCACCCTGCATGCCGCCGAATGGCAGGGCGGCGACCTGCGCCTGTCGGGGCGCGCCCTGATGTGCGGCTTCTACCTGAACGAGCTGCTGCTCAAGCTGCTGCCGCCGGACGATCCGCACGAGCGCCTGTACGATCGCTACGCGGAGACCCTGGCCGACTTGTCGGGCCAGGTCGAACCGGAACCCATATTGCGCCGCTTCGAGCTCGACCTGTTGTCCGAGCTGGGCTATGCCCAGACCCTGAGCCACCTGGCCGAGGGCGACGCGGTGCGTCCGGATCGGCGCTACGGTTACGTCTTCGACCGCGGCGTGGTGGCCGCCGAGGGCAGCCAGTGCTATGCCGGCAAGACCCTGCTCGACATGGCGGCGGGGGATTTCTCCGACCCGCGCACCCTGGCCGAGGGTAAGCTGCTGATGCGCGCGCTCATCAACCATTACCTGAGCGACAAACCCCTGCTCACCCGCCAGCTCCTGGTCGACCTGGCTAGCTTGTAGCGGTCAGCATTCAGCTGATAGCTCTATACTCCTCAACCCTAACTCCTAACTCCTCACCGTTTCATGATCAAACTAGGCATCAACATCGACCACGTCGCCACCCTGCGCCAAGCGCGCGGCACCCGCTATCCGAGCCCGGTCCAGGCCGCCCTGATGGCCGAGAACGCCGGCGCCGACTCGATCACCCTGCACCTGCGTGAGGACCGCCGCCACATCCAGGACAGTGACGTGCACATCCTGCGCGGCATCCTGCGCACCAAGATGAACCTGGAGATGGCGGTCACCGAGGAGATGATCGCCATCGCCCTGCAGGTCGCGCCCCAGGACGTCTGCCTGGTGCCGGAGCGGCGCCAGGAACTGACCACCGAGGGTGGCCTCGACGTGGCCGGGCAACTGAACAAGATCAGCGACGCCTGCGCCCGGCTAGGCGAAACGGGCATCCGGGTGTCCCTGTTCATCGACCCCGAGGCCCGTCAGCTCGATGCCGCCCGTACCGCCGGCGCCCCGGTGGTGGAGATCCACACCGGCCGCTATGCCGACGCGGTGACCGAGGTCGAAGCCGAGCACGAGCTCGCGCGCATCCGCGCGGCCGTCGAGCACGGCCTGGCCCTGGGCCTGCAAGTCAACGCCGGCCACGGCCTGCATTATCACAACGTCCAGGCGGTTGCCGCCATCCCGGGCATGAGCGAGCTCAACATCGGCCACGCCATCGTCGCCGAGGCCGTCTTCCTGGGCTGGGAAAACGCCGTGCGCGAGATGAAGCGCCTGATGGTCGAGGCGGCCGCACGCTGATCGAACGGCTGGCTTGAACGTCTCGGGCCGGCCGATGTCGTAGTGGTTCCACTTGAAACTAGAGGAGATAGATCATGTCCATGCCCCGCCGTTTCCTGGCCGTTGCCCTGTTTTCCGCCGCCTTGGCGGCTTCCTTGACCGTGCGCGCCGAAGAGGCCGCCGCACCGGCCGCCGCGCCGGAATCGGCTGCGCAAACCGAAACGATGCCGATGCCGATGATGGGCATGGGGATGGGCAACTCCCGCTGCGGGGCGGGCATGATGGCCGGACCGGGTATGGGGCAGCGTTGCAATACCCGCAAAGGCCTGGCCGGCGGCGCTCCGTGCATGACGGGCGGCAAATGCCCGACCGCCGAGGTGCTGGAGCACCGTATCGACAGTCTGGAAAAGCGTCTCGACATGATGCAGACCATGCTGGAGATGATGGCCCGCCAACAGGGCGCCGGCAACTAGGGCGTCGCCTGCCGGCTCAGTTCGCCCCCAACTGCAGTTTGGCGGCCTCGATCGCCTCGGTGCTGCCGCGCAGTACCAGCGTATCGCCGTTCTCCAGGCGGGTTTCCGGGGTGGGATCGGTAGCACGTATGCCGTGCCGCCGGACCGCCAGGATGGTGACGTTGAGCGACTCCAGTTCGAGTTCGCCCAGGGTGCGGCCGACGCCGTGCTGGTGGGGTTCGATCAGGATGGAGGATAGCCGCTCCTGATAGCCGCTTTCCTCCGACTCGTCGGTGATGCCCTGGAAATAGCCGCGCATGGTGCTGTAGCGCATCTCGCGCATCCGGCGGATGCGTTTGAGCACCGTGCCGAGCGGGATGCCGGCCATCAGCAGGGTCTGTGAACCGAGCATCAGGGCGCCTTCGAGTACTTCCGGCACCACCTCCATGGCCCCGGCCGCCATCAGTTGGTCAAGGTCGGCTTCGTCCAGTGTGCGCACGATCACCGGCGCGCCGGGACGCAGACGGTGCGCGGTGGCGAGAACCTGAAGCGCGGTCGGGGTGTGGGCGAAACTGACCACCACGGCGCGGGCGCGGTTGAGGCCGGCCGCGGTGAGTACCTCGGCCCGCGTGCTGTCGCCAAATACCACGTTGTCGCCGGCCGCGGCGGCCTCCTTGACCCGCTTTGGATCGTGATCCAGGGCGATGAAGGGCACCCCTTCCGTTTCCAGAATGCGGGCCAGGCTCTGGCCGCTGCGGCCGTAGCCGCACAGGATGACGTGGTTGCTGACGCCGAAGCTTTTGAGGACGATCTCGTGCACCCCTTTGGCCTGGGTCAGCCAGGCTCCGCCCGCCAGCCGGGTCGCCATCCGTTCGCCATAGTGCATCAGGAAGGGCGCCAGCAGCATGGACAGGATCATCGCCGCCAGGGCGGCTTGTCTGATCTCGAACGGCATCAGCTGGTAGGTGCCGGCCAGGGCCAGCAGGACCAGGCCGAATTCACCCGCCTGGGCAAGACCGAGCCCGGTACGCAGGGCGGTGCCGAAATCGTCGGAAAACCGCCGGGTCAGGGCGGTGATCAGGGCGAGTTTGCCCAATACCAGCAGCGCCAGCATGACCAGGGTCACGGGCAGCTGGGTCAGCACGGCGTCCAGATCCAGCGCCATGCCGATGGTGACGAAGAACAGACCCATCAGGACATCGCGGAACGGCCGGATGTCGCTCTCGACCTGGTAGCGGTATTCGGTTTCCGAGATCAGCATGCCGGCGACGAAGGCGCCCAGGGCCAGGGACAGGCCGGCGATGGCGGTGACATAGGCCAGGCCCAGGGTGATCAGCAGCACGTTGAGCATGAACAGCTCGGCCGACTTGCGCTCCGCCACCAGATGCAGCCAGGGCCGCAACAGGCGCTGGCCGAGCACCAGGATCAGGCCGAGGGCCACAACGGCCTTGGCGCCGGCATAGGCCATCGCCTCGGCCATGTTCTCGCCGCTGGCCAGGGCCGGGATGAAGATCAGCAGGGGCACGACGGCCAGATCCTGGAACAGCAGCACCCCGAAGATGCGGCGGCCATGCGAGGTGTCCAGGGCGTTTTTTTCCACCAGCAGCTTGCTCACGATGGCGGTGGACGACATCGCCAGCGCGCCGCCCAGGGCCAGGCCCGCTTCGATGCCGAGGCCGAAGGCCACGGCGATGGCGGTGGCCAGCAGCATGGTGAGCGAGACTTGCAGGCCGCCGAGGCCGAACACCAGTCCGCGCATGGCCTTCAGCTTGGTCAGGGAGAACTCCAGGCCGATCGAGAACATCAGGAAGACCACGCCGAACTCGGCGATGCTGTGGGTTTCCTGGTCCTGGGGCGCCATGTTCAGTACCGACGGGCCGAGCAAGATGCCCACCACGATATAGCCGAGCAGCGCCGGCAAGCGGAAGGCGCGGAACAGCGTCGTCGCCAGCACGGCGGCGGCGAGCAGGAGCAGGATCAGGGCCAGGGTGGAATGCATGTTTGGATGGCGGCGTCTTCGGCACGTATACTTCGCGCCATTATGACATCTAGTCCCGTAACCGCCTCCGACATCCTCGATCTGGCCCGCCGCACGCTGGAGATCGAGGCCGCGGCCGTGTCCGCGCTGAAGGATCGCCTGGACGATTCCCTGGTCCGCGCGGTCGATATCCTGCTGGCCTGCAAGGGCAGGGTAGTGGTGACCGGCATGGGCAAATCCGGCCATGTCGGCAGCAAGATCGCCGCCACCCTGGCCAGCACCGGCACGCCCTCCTTTTTCGTGCACCCGGCCGAGGCCAGCCACGGCGACCTCGGCATGATCACCGGCCAGGACGTCGTCCTGGCCCTGTCCAATTCCGGCGAGAGCCCCGAGATCATCGCCATCCTGTCGTTGATCAAGCGGCGCGGCGCCAAACTGATCACCATGACCGGGCGGCCGCAGTCGACCATGGCGCGCGAGGCCGACATCCATCTCGATGCCGGCGTGGCCCAAGAGGCCTGCCCGCTCAACCTGGCCCCGACCGCCAGCACCACGGCGGCGCTGGCCCTGGGCGACGCCCTGGCGGTGGCGGCCCTGTATGCACGCGGCTTCACTGCCGAGGATTTCGCCCGCACCCATCCGGGCGGGGCGCTCGGCCGCCGCCTGCTGGTCCACGTGCGTGACGTCATGCATCAGGGCGAGGCCCTGCCCGTGGTCGGGATGGATACTCCGTTCAAGGAAGCGCTCCTGGAAATGACCCGCAAGAAGCTGGGCATGACCGCTGTGGTCGATGCCGTCGGCAACTTGGTCGGGGTGTTCACCGATGGCGACCTGCGCCGCTGTCTGGATCACGAATTCGATCTGGCCGCCACCCGCATCGAGACGGTGATGACCCGCGCGCCCAAGACCATCTCTGAGGACGTCCTGGCCGCCGAGGCGGCCCGCTACATGGAGGAGCGCCAGATCAACGGCCTCCTGGCGGTCGACGCCGCCGGCCGCCTGACCGGCGCCTTCAACATGCACGACCTGCTCCGGGCCGGCGTGGTATGACGATCGTCGACGAAATTTTGGCGCGCGCCCGCGCCGTCAAGGTCCTGATCTTCGACGTCGACGGCGTGCTCACCGATGGCAGCCTGTTTTTCGGTGATGACGGCCAGGAATACAAGGCCTTCAATTCCCGTGACGGCCACGGCATCAAGATGCTGCGCGATGCCGGAGTGGAGACTGCGATCCTGACCGGCCGCACCTCCCAGGTAGTGCTGCACCGCGCCCGCAACCTGGGTATCACCCGCATCATCCAGGGCGCCCACGACAAACTGGCCTCCTATGAGGCCATGCTGGCGGAGACCGGTCTGAGCCCGCAGGAGACGGCCTTTATGGGCGACGACCTGGTCGACCTGCCGGTGCTGCGCCGTAGCGGCCTGGCCTGCACGGTGCCCGATGCGCCGGCCGAGGTCCTGGCCCGGGTGCATTATGTGACCCAGGCCGCCGCCGGCCGAGGTGCTGCCCGGGAAGTGTGCGAACTGATCATGCGCGCCCAGGACACCTGGGCGGCGCAACTCGCGTTGTACGACCGATGAGCGGCACCAGTCTCCAGCATTCCCGGAATTTCTGGTTTCCCCTGGTCATCGTCGGTGGCCTGGTCATCCTGACTGCCTGGCTCGGCCAGTTGGCCGAGACGCCGCAATCGCAAGGCAACGTCGCCATCGGTCACGACCCCGATTATTTCGTCGAGGATTTCAACGCCACGGCCTTCGATGTCTCGGGCGCACCGCGTTACCGGCTCAACGCGATCCGGATGACCCATTACATGGATGACGATACCTCCGAATTGGTGGCGCCCCGTTTCGTCCGCGAGGGTGCCGGCATGGCGCGGGTAGTGGTGCGGTCGTTGCGCGGCCTGGTATCACCGGAAGGCGAGAGTGTTTATTTTCTCGGCGATGTGCGCATGCTGCAGGAGCGTCTGAACGGGGGCTCGCCGCTGGAACTGACTACCGAGTATCTGCGGGTGATCCCGGATCAGGACCAGATTCGCACCGAAAAGCCGGTGCTGCTCAAGGATGGGCGTGGCGAACTGCGCGGTGGGGCCATGATGGCCGACGGCAAGCGCAGGACGCTGATAATGACCGGACGCGTGAAAGGCGTGTATGAAAACCATCGTTAAGACAGTTGTTCTGCTCGGCATGACCTGCCTGGCCTCCTCCGCGGCGCTGGCCGAGAAGGCGGATCGCACGCGACCGATCCAGATCGAGGCGGATTCGGTACGCATGGACGATGCCCAGAAGACGGCCGTGTATGAAGGCAACGTCATCTTCAGCCAGGGCACCTTGACCATCAACGCCGACCGCATCGACGTGCATCAGGACGACGCCGGCATGTCGGCGGGCGTGGCCACCGGCCAGCCGGTCTATTTCCGCCAGAAGGCGGAAGGCCGCGATGAATATCTGGAGGCACGGGCCCGACGCATCGATTACGACGCCCACACCGAGACGATGAAACTGACCGGCAATGCCTACATCGGCCGCGGCAGCGACGAGTTGCGTGGTGGGGTCATCGTCTACAACATGCGCAGCGAACGCTACCAGGCCGATGGCGCCAGCGAGGACAACAAGCAGGGCCGGGTGCGGGCCATGATCCGGCCGCGCAACCAGCCCGGCGTCGCTGAGGCGCCGGCCAAGCCATGAGCACCTTGAAGGCCGCGGGCCTGAAGAAGCGCTACAAGTCGCGCCAGGTGGTCGACGACGTCGACGTGGAGGTGCACAGCGGCGAGGTGGTCGGTCTGCTCGGCCCCAACGGCGCCGGCAAGACCACCTGCTTCTACATGCTGGTCGGGCTGGTGGGCGCCGACGGTGGCCGTATCCTGCTCGACGAACACGATATCGCCCACCTGCCGGTGTACCAGCGGGCCCGCCTCGGGCTCAGCTATCTGCCCCAGGAGGCCTCGATCTTCCGCAAACTCACGGTCGCCGAGAACATCGCCGCGGTGCTGGAGTTGAAAGGTTTCGATGCAGCCGGGGTGGCCGAGCACCTGGAGTATCTGCTGCAGGACCTGAACATCGGCCATCTGCGCGACCATGAGGCGGTCAGCCTGTCCGGGGGCGAACGACGCCGGGTCGAGATCGCCCGCACCCTGGCCATGCAGCCCAGCTTCGTGTTGCTGGACGAACCGTTTGCCGGCATCGACCCGATCTCGGTGATCGATATCCAGAAGATCATCCGTTTTCTGACCGAGCGCGGCATTGGCGTCCTGATCACCGACCACAATGTCCGTGAAACGCTGGGTATTTGCGACCGCGCCTACATCCTCAACGAGGGCCGGGTGCTGGCGTCCGGCAGCGCCGACGAGATCATTTATAATGAGAGCGTCCGCAAGGTTTATCTGGGCGAGCACTTTCGCCTCTAATCAACGCTTACCAACGCCCCGCACGCGACCCAATCGGCTTCAATGAAGCAAAGCCTTCAACTCAAACTATCCCATCATCTCGCCCTGACGCCGCAGTTGCAGCAGTCGATCAGGCTGTTGCAGCTATCCAGCCAGGAACTCAATCAGGAGATCAGCCAGATGCTCCAGGAGAATCCGATGCTGGAGCGGGCCGATGAGGTCGGCATGGGTGGTGACTCCTCCGGTATGGCTGGTGAGCCCGGCGACAGCCGGGAAGCGGGCGCTGAGTCCACCCCCCAGCAGGATGCCGCCGAATCGGTCTATGACGAGATGGCCTGGGGCGACCGCCACGTTTCCTCGGGCAGCGGCTCCGACGACGACGATGAAGATGGCCGGGGCTACCAGCAGACCGACGAGGTCAGCCACAGCCTGCGCCAGCACCTGCTCAATCAGCTGGCCATGCTGCCGCTCACCACGCGGGACCATAGCCTGGTGGCACTGATGATCGAGGCGCTCAACGAGGACGGCTATCTCGGCACCAGCCTGGAAGACCTGGCGGAAATGGTGCCGGAAGAGATGGGGGTCGAAGTCGACGAGTTGCTGACGGCACTGCGTCTGCTGCAAAGCATGGACCCGCCCGGCGTCGGCGCGCGCGACCTGGGCGAGAGCCTGCTCCTGCAATTGAATGAATTGCCGTCCGATACCCCTCACCTGGGCCAGGCCAAGCTGCTGGTTTCGCGTCATCTCAACCTGCTGGCGGAGCGGGAATACGGCAAGCTGAAGCGCCAGCTGGGCATCGCCGACGACCGCGAGTTCACTGCCGTGCGCCAGTTGATCACCTCGCTCAATCCCCGTCCCGCCTCGGATTTCGACTCCGGCCGCACCCAGTACGTGGTGCCTGACGTGTTCGTGCGCAAGGTGAAGGGCGAATGGGTCGCCAGCCTGAATCCGGAAGCCATGCCCAAGCTGCGCATCAACGAGGTCTACGCCAACATACTGCGGCAGAACCGCGGCAGCGGCGGCCAGCTGTCCGGCCAGATGCAGGAGGCGCGCTGGTTGATCAAGAACGTCCAGCAGCGCTTCCAGACCATCCTCAAGGTGTCCCAGGCGATCCTTGATCGCCAGCGCATGTTCTTCGAGCACGGCGAGGTTGCCATGCGTCCGCTGGTGCTGCGCGAGATCGCCGAATCGGTCGGTCTGCACGAATCGACCATTTCCCGCGTCACCAATCAGAAGTATATGATGACGCCCAGGGGCCTTTACGAATTCAAGTATTTCTTCGGCAACGCACTGGCCACCGAGGCCGGCGGTGCGGCATCGAGCACCGCCATCAAGGCCTTGCTCAAGCAGTTCGTCGACGCCGAGGACCGTTCCGGCCCGTTGTCCGACAGCGCCATTTCCGAGATTCTGAGCAAACAGGGTTTCGTGGTGGCGCGCCGGACCGTGGCCAAGTACCGGGAGCAGATGAACATCCCTCCCGCCAACCAACGCAAGTCGTTATGACTTGCCTGACATCTCAGGAGCTTTTATGAACCTCAACATCACCGGTCATCATCTGGAAGTGACCCCCGCCATCCGTGGCTATGTGGAAGAAAAGCTCAAGCGGGTTACCCGTCATTTTGATCATGTCATCGATGTTACGGTCACCCTGACCGTGGAGAAACTCAAGCACAAGGCCGAGGTCAACCTGCATACGGCCGGCAAGGATATCTATGTCGAGGCCATCGAGCCCGATATGTACGCCTCCATCGACGTGCTGGTCGACAAGCTGGACCGCCAGGTGCTCAAGCACAAGGAAAAGATCGGCGGCAACCACCGGGAAGCCGGTGACCTGAAGCGCCAGGCCGTCGAATAGCCTGAACAAGCCGCCCGCCATGCGGTGGGCGGCTGGAAGATGCCATGAATCTCATATCAAAGTTGCTCAAGCCGGCCAATGTGTTGCTCGACCTGGAGGCAGGCAGCAAGAAACGCCTGTTCGAACTGGCCGGGCAGGCCCTGCAATCCACCGAGAACGTACCTGCCAGCGAGGTGTTCGACAGCTTGTTCTCACGCGAGAAGCTGGGCTCCACCGCGCTCGGGCACGGTATCGCCATTCCGCACGGCCGCATCAAGGGCCTCGCCGAGACCGCCTGTGCCTTCGTCCGGATGAAGGAGCCGATCGATTTCGACGCCCCCGACAGCCTGCCGGTCGATCTGCTGTTCATCCTGCTGGCACCGGCGACCGCGTCCGACCTGCATCTGCAAATCCTCGCTGAACTGGCACAGATGTTCAGCGAAAAGGACATGCGCGACCGGTTGCGCACGGCGCCCGACGCGCAGAGCCTGTACGACCTGATCCGGGAATGGACGCCCTGATCCACCATGTCACGGTCGAGGAACTGTTTCGCCGGGCCGGCGACCAGCTTCGACTGACCTGGCTGGCGGGACACGCCGGCGGCAGCCGCCGGCTGACCTCGGAAACCGTCCAGAAGCCCACCCTGGCCCTGATCGGCCACCTCAATTTCGTCCACCCCAACCGGGTGCAGGTGCTTGGCTGTGCCGAGATGGACTATCTGGGCCGGCTCGATGCCAAGGATCTGCAGCAGGCCATCGACAACCTGTTCTCGACCGAACTGGCCGCCGTCGTGGTCGCCAACGGAGAGGCGGTGCCGGCGCCCCTGATCGAGGCCGCCGAGCGCACCGCGACGCCCTTGTTCACCTCGCCGGAACAGAGCCCCTACCTGATGCATGTGCTGACCCACATCATCACCCAGGCGCTGGCGCCGTCGACCATCCTGCACGGCGTATTCCTGGAGGTGCTGGGCCTGGGTGTCCTGATCAGCGGCGATCCCTCGGTGGGCAAGAGCGAGCTGGCACTGGAACTGATCACCCGTGGCCACCGCCTGGTCGCCGACGACGCCCTGGAGGTCTACGCGGTGTCGCCGGATACTTTGGAGGGCCGCTGCCCGATCCTGCTCCAGGACTTCATGGAGGTGCGCGGCCTCGGTGTCCTGAACATCCGCCGCCTGTTCGGCGAGACCGCGGTCAAGCACAAGAAGAACGTCAAGCTGATCATCCACCTCACCCCGGCGGAGAAGTGGCACACCATCGACCGCCTGGACATGAAGGCGGAAAGCCGCGACATCCTCGGCGTGGCGATACCCGAGGTGCGCATCCCGGTGGCGGTCGGCCGCAACCTGGCGGTCTTGGTCGAGGTGGCGGTGCGCAACCACATCCTGCGCCTGCGTGGCTTCAACAGCGCCGAGGAGTTTGCCGAGCGCCAGCGCGCGATGATGATGGACCCGGGCTTTGGGGTCGACTAGTGTGAGCACGTTCTAATGAAACTGGTCGTCATCAGCGGCCTGTCGGGATCGGGCAAGAGCGTGGCCCTGAAGGCCCTGGAGGATGCCGGCTACTACTGCATCGACAACCTGCCGGCCGACATGCTGCCCTCTGTGGTCGAGCACCTGCGTGCCGACTGCCCCGAGGTGGCGGTCAGCATCGACGCCCGCAGCGCCACCAGCCTGACCCGCCTGCCCGACGACCTCGCCCGCTTGCGGGCCGAGGTGGAACTGAAGGTGATCTTCCTGGAGACCAAGGACGACACCCTGGTCAAGCGTTTCTCCGAGACCCGGCGCCGCCACCCGCTCAACACCGGCGAGCGTTCCCTGCCGGAATGCATCCGCGCCGAGCGCGACCTGCTGGCGCCACTCTGGTCGCTGGCCCATCACCTCGATACCAGTGACCTCTCGGCCA
>JBAZLW010000023.1:0-16903 GCA_041650095.1 Hydrogenophilaceae bacterium
CCAGGCCCTGCTGGCGCTGGCAGATAGGCTCAAGGCAGAAGGTTGATCAGTGCCTGCTGAGGCACAGCGACGACGGCGAGCCTTCGCCGGTCGTCGCCATGGTCTCCAGGTTCTGCAGCACCAGCATGCTGGCCGCTTCCATCCTGCCCAGCGCTGCCAAACTTTGTTCGATGCGTCCGGCACGGAAGAACTTCACCGCCAGCACGCCTTGCAGATGGACGTCGATATGGGGTGTCTCGATCTCCTGGTAGCCGGGCAGGGTCGAGAAACAACCGTGGCCGTCGCCCTCGTAATACCATTTACCCAGCCGGCATTGGGTGTGGCTGGCAAAGTCGGCCTCGGTCTTGTCGGAGAGGCCGAACAGTACCTTGTAGATCTCCATCTTGAACACCAGATGGTCGACCTTGGCGGTCTCGACGAAGCTCCGTAGAGCGCTGGCCGCGATGGTGCCGACCATCTTGTTCGATATCGTCATCAACTGCTTTATCTCGCCGTAGGCCTGCTGGCCTTCCACACGGATGGCATTGGTTTCCTCGGGGGCCAGATGGACCTGATCGCGGACCTGCTCGGCCTCGTCCTGGATGACGTGCACCAGGCCGGATATCTCGCCGGTCGCCTTGCTGGTCCGTTCGGCCAGCTTGCGAACCTCGTCCGCGACCACGGCAAAACCGCGGCCTGCCTCGCCTGCGCGCGCTGCCTCGATGGCGGCGTTGAGGGCGAGCAGGTTGGTTTGGTCGGCGATATCCTTGATCAGGCGGACGATGCCGTCGATCTCGCCGGTGCGGGCGTGCAGGTGCGAGACGGCCCCCGCCGTGCAGTCCTGGCGCCGGGCGAACTCATCGATGTGGTTGGTCATGCGCTCGATGATGAGGTGAGTGCCGCTGACGCTGTCGCAGGCGCAACTCACCCGCCCGGTTTCAGTCTTCATGGCCTGGGCCAGGGTGGCCAGGGAGTTTTGCGACTCCTTCAGCGTGTCGCTGTAAGATAGTAGGTGCTGGTTGACGCCTTTGAGCATATCCAGGTCCTGGCTGACGGCGGCCTTTTCGGCGGCATGCGTTTCTGCCTGCAGGCGGACCTCCTCGATATGGCGATCCATGGCTGCACGGTCTTCCTGAAGCAGGTTGAGTTCCTGGCGAAGTTGGCTAAATTGGCCGAGTTTCCCGAAGGCATCGAACAGCATGAAATAACCCTCCCGACAGTAAGTATTTTTTACCATGATTACACCGCTGCGCCCCCTACAACAATATTTCGAAAGTAATAGTTCTGCGCCCGTCATGGTTTTGCCGTTGTCACTCTATGTCCATATACCCTGGTGCGTGCGCAAGTGCCCGTACTGCGACTTCAACTCGCACGCGCTCAGGGACGAACTGCCCGAGGCGGCCTATCTCGATGCCTTGGCACGCGACCTCGAACGGTCCCTACCGGAGGTATGGGGCCGGCCGATAGAGACGGTGTTCATCGGTGGCGGCACGCCCAGCCTGCTCAGCCCGGAGGCGGTCGACCGGCTGCTCACGACCGTGCGCACCCTGTTGCCGCTGAAGCCGTATGCCGAGATCACCCTGGAGGCCAATCCGGGTACCTTCGAACTGGAACGCTTCCGGGGTTATCGGGAGGCCGGGGTCAACCGCCTGTCGCTCGGCATCCAGAGCTTCGACGACCGCCATCTGAAGGCGCTCGGGCGCATCCACGACAGCCGCGAGGCGCATGCCGCGATCGCAGGCGCCCGGGCGACCTTCGAACGGGTCAACCTGGACCTGATGTATGCCCTGCCCGGGCAGACCCCGGACGACCTGGCGCGCGACCTGGCCGCCGCCCTGGCCTATGCCCCGCCGCATCTGTCCTGCTACCACCTGACCCTGGAGCCCAACACAGCCTTCGCCGCCGCGCCGCCGGTCCTGCCCGACGACGATGCCGCCGCGATGATGCAGGATCAGGTCGAGGCCGCCCTGGCCGGGGCCGGCTATGCGCACTACGAGACCTCGGCCTATGCCCGGCCGGGCCAGGCCTGCCGGCACAACCTGAACTACTGGCAGTTCGGCGACTACCTGGGCATCGGTGCTGGGGCGCACTCCAAGCTGAGTTTTCCGGACCGGGTGGTGCGCCAGGCGCGGCCGAAGCACCCGAAGGACTACCTGGCCTGGGTGGCCTCGGGCAGGCCGCCGGAGGACACGCGGTTGCTCGGCCGGGACGACCTGAAGTTTGAATTCATGATGAATGCCCTGCGCCTCAATGGCGGTTTCGAAGATGGCCTGTTCATGGAGCGGACCGGCCTGCCACTCCAGGCCGTGGCGGAACCCCTGCGCGAGGCACAGGACAAGGGCCTGCTGGAGCGGGACGGTCTGCAGATCAGGCCGAGCGAACAGGGCCGCCGTTTCCTCAACGACCTGCTGCAGATATTCCTGGATTAGCCGGTCAGCGCATCGCCCATCCAGAACTCCTGGCCCTTGTCGATGAACTCGTCGACCGGGATGTAGTGCGAGCCGTCGCAGGAGAAGGTCAGGCCGACCACGCCGTTGTAGAGGTTCAGGGTGCCGGTGCGCAGGTAGAACATCTCGTCCATCAGGCGCAGGCCGCGCAGGTTGTCCAGAATGGGCCGGATCTGCTCCTTCCTTACCTGGGCATCGTCCGGGTAGGGGCGGTTCGGGTAGGTCAGGCAGATGTCCGGGTGGGTCAGGGCATCGATGTCGAGCAGGCGGTAGCGCAGCGGGTCCTCGGTCAGCCAGATCACCGCGCGGCTGCTGGAGAAGTGCAGCATGACGTGATGCACGCCGTGCGCGGTCATCAGCTCCTCCACCACCGAGAGTACGGTGTCGATGTTGACGTCCATGATGCTTTCGCTGCGGGTCTGGTGAAAGACCGTGCCGCGGATCGCCGGGTCGCCCTTGATCTGGCGCCAGTAGACCGGTTCCTGGTAGACCTGCCGGGTGATCGGCAGGTCGCGCAGGTCGAAGTCGGCGCCGACGAAGCCGAGCGCGCGCCAGTCGGTGCCGCGCACCAGCTGGATGGCGGTGAGGGAAGGCCGCTTGGCGCGCAGGCTGATGTAGGCCGACGAGAGCACGAAGCCGTCGGCGGGTACCTTTTCACGCATATAGGGCCGCTGCGAACGGTCCCGCCCCAGGTCATCCGGCTGCAGGCCAGTGTGCGCTACATTGCTGCTGATCTGTACGCCGTCGGTGTTCAGGGCATAGAGGTATTTGCAGGACGGGATGATGCGGAAGGACTCGGTCAGGGCCTGGTCGAGCGCGTCCCGGTCGTCCCAGGCGTAGCTGCACAGCTCGGCGGCCTTCTGCAAAGGGCCGCGCAGCATGACGCGCAGCGCTTCGCGTTGCTGGATGATGGCTTCCTGCAAGGTGCCGGTGGGCGGTTCCATATCGAGTCGTGGATAATCTCGGTTCGACGAGTATAGCAATGTGCCGAAGGAGACTGGCGGTGAAGAGAAGCGTGTTCGGAACTGTGCTGATGGCCTGTTGCAGCCCGGTCATGGCCCTGGCCGGCGAAGCGGCACCGCCGCCGCCAGCCGCCGACGAGGCCCGGTCCCGGCAATGCCAGCAGGCCTACGGTCAGGGAAACCTGCCCTACATCCTGGAGCACTGCCCCGAGGAGGCCTGGGCGCTGGCGCGGGCGCAGTGCGAGCGGGCCGCCGACACCGTGTCGCCCCGCTATGCCGATTTCTGTCACCTGTTCTACACCGGCAAGGCGCCCACCTACGGCAATTGAACCTGCCAGTCAGGCCAGCTTCTGGCCGTGCTCCCGGGTGGCATGGAAGCCGACCTTGGGCCACTTCTCCATCAGAAGTTCCAGGTTGTAGCGGTTGGTGGCCAGGTAGACCGCGTTGCCGTCCACGTCGACCGCCATGCGCATCTGCTGGTCCTTCTCGAATTGGCGCTTCATGGCCTCGTCCGGAAAGGTGAGCCAGCGGGCGGTGTGGATGTCGGCCGGGGCGTAGATGGCGTCGACGTTGTATTCGGTCTGCAGGCGTTGGGCGACGATCTCGAACTGCAACTGGCCGACCGCGCCCAGCAGCATGTTGCCGGTCAGGGTCTCGAACACCTGGATGGCGCCTTCCTCGCCGAGTTCCTTCAAGCCCTTCTGCAACTGTTTCGACTTGATCGGGTCGCGCGAGCGGGCGGTGCGGAACATCTCCGGGGCGAAATAGGGTATCCCCTTGAAGTGCAGTGCCTCGCCCTCGGTCAGGGTGTCGCCGATCTGCAGCTGGCCGTGGTTGTGGATGCCGATGATGTCGCCGGCGACGGCGTCCTCCATGTGCACCCGCTCGTTGGCCATGAAGGTGAGGGCGTTGGCGATCTTCATCTCGCGGCCCATGCGCTGATGCTGCACCTTCATGCCGGGGGTGTATCGGCCCGAGCAGACCCGGAAGAAGGCGATGCGGTCGCGGTGGCGTGGGTCCATGTTGGCCTGGATCTTGAACACGAAGCCGGTGAAGGGCTTCTCCGCCGGTTCGACCATGCGGGTGTCGGCGAGCGCAGTTCCGGCGATCCGTGGCTGCGGCGGCGGCGCCCATTCGACCAGGGCCTGGAGGATCTCCCGGACGCCGAAGTTGTTGATGCCGGAGCCGAAGAACACCGGGCTTTGCGTGCCGGCCAGGAAGGCGGTGATGTCGAACGGCGAACTGGCCGACTGGATCAGGTCGACGTCCTCGCGCATGGGCGGCATCTCCATGGGGAACATCTGGTCCAGCCTGGGGTTGCCGAGGCCGTCGATCAGCTCGGTCTCGCCGCCGGCCTTTTCCTCTCCCGGGGTGAACAGCATGGTCTGGTCGTGCAGCAGGTGGTAGACGCCGCGGAAGGCCTTGCCCATGCCGATCGGCCAGGTCACCGGGGCGCAGTCGATCTTCAAGACCGACTCGATCTCCTCCAGCAACTCGACCGTCGGCTTCACCTCGCGGTCCATCTTGTTGACGAAGGTGATGATCGGCGTGTTGCGCAGGCGGCAGACCTCCAGCAGCTTGATGGTCTGGGTCTCGACGCCCTTGGCGGCGTCGATCACCATCACCGCGGCGTCGACCGCCGTGAGCACCCGGTAGGTGTCCTCCGAGAAGTCTTCGTGGCCGGGGGTGTCGAGCAGGTTGATGGTGTGGCCGGCATAGTCGAACTGCATCACCGAACTGGTCACCGAGATGCCGCGCTGCTTCTCCACCTCCATCCAGTCCGAGGTGGCGTGGCGGGCGCTCTTGCGCGCCTTCACGGTGCCGGCCATCTGGATGGCGCCGCCGAACAGCAAGAGCTTCTCGGTCAGCGTGGTCTTGCCGGCGTCGGGGTGGGAGATGATGGCGAAGGTGCGGCGGCGCTGTACGTCGCGCAGCAGGTCGGGCGGGAAGGCGGTCATGGTGGTCCGGTACGGGGTTCCCGCCTGGGCGGGAATGACAAATGGAAGATCGGCTCGCGATTATACCGGTTCAGACGATCGCCACCCGGTCGCGGCCGGTTCGTTTGGCCTTGTACAGGGCGGCGTCGACCCGTTTGAACAGGCTGTCGTAATCGTCGCCCTCCTGATACAGGGACGCGCCGATGCTGATGGTCAGGTGGCCGGCCTTGCTGAAACTCTGCTCGGAAACGGCCTTGCGTATCTTTTCGCAGACGGTTTCCAGATTGGCGCCATTGCTGGCGAAGGTGATCAGGCAGAACTCCTCGCCGCCGATACGGTAGAAAGTGTCCGCTTCGCGCCGGGTCGATTCGATCAGGTGGGCCAGTTCCTGCAGCACCGTATCGCCGACGGCGTGGCCGTGCTGGTCATTGATTTCCTTGAAATGGTCGATGTCCAACATGACCAGGCTGAGGCCTCGGTGATAGCGGGGCTCCTGGCGCAGTTCCAGGTTCAACAGTTCGTCGAACTTGCGTCGATTGTAGACGCCGGTGAGCTGGTCGGTTTCGGCCAGGGTTTCCAGGCGCTGTTCGATGCTCTTGCGGTGGGCAATTTCGGCCTGCAGCCGGTCGTTCTTCTGGCCCAGCTTGATGGCCATTTCCTCGATCAGGAAACGGCTATGCTGCATCTTCGCCTCGGAGTCTTCCTTGCGACGCAACAGCAGGGCGGCGATGAATACCAGCACCAGGATCAGGCCGGTGGCCAGCAGTCGGATGCGGAATTCGTGGGTGCCGGGGCAGAACAGCAGGTCGAAATAGGACTTGCTGGAGCCGATGGCAAATTTTTCGACCGTCGCATCGATCAGCCAGAACAATACCGCGCCGGCGATGCCGAGCAAGGCTTCTCCGTAGGAGGAGAATCTGGATAGTGTTTTCATGGCCGGCCCCGGTCACAGCTCATGCAGTTCAGGCCCGTGCCGGCTCGAAGATCGCATCCAGGTTGAGGCTGTCGCAATAGTCGAGAAAATCGCCGCGCAGGGTCGGGATGTGGGTCTCGGCCGGGATACCCACGGTCATGTTCACCGAGAACATCGGGGTGCCGGTGTGGGGCGCGGGGTAGGTGTCGGTGGACAGTTCCTCGATGTTGATGCTGCGCTGGGCGAAGAAATTGGCCAGGTTGTGCACGATACCCGGATGGTCCATGGCCACCACGTTGATGCTGTACGGCACCAGCGGGGTCTTGCGTTCCAGTTCCTTGGTGCGCTTCTGGACGATGGCGAGGCCGAGTTCGGTGCCCACGGTGGTGAGCCGGTCCTCCAGCCGGGTCAGGGCATCCCAGCGTCCCGACACCAGCATGATGATGGCAAACTGGCCGCCCAGCAGCGACATGCGCGATTCCTCGATATTGCAGCCGGCCTCGACGATGCGGCTGGTGAAGCGCTGAACGAGGCCGACCTGATCCTCGCCGGTGGCGGTGATGACCAGATAGTCGCGCGGGTTGGTGGCAGTGCTCATGGGGATTCCGATGGTGTGATCCTGATCTGATTTTAACCGCTCAGGCATAAAAAAACGCGGCCGGCATGCGCGGGCCGCGTCCATGGCGACATCGGGTCAGTCGCGCTTGCCGAACAGTTCCACCAGAAAATCGCCCAGCTGCTTCCAGGAATCCTTGTCCGCTTCGGCGTTGTAGGCCAGGGGCAGGTTGAATTTTTTGGCCATCTCGTCGGCAGTCGGGTTGGTGAAACTGTGCTTGGTGCCCGGGTAACTGACCACGCGGAAATCGGCGCCGGCGTCGGTCATCTCCTTGTCGAAGCGGTCGACCAGGGTCTTGGGCGCCATCGGGTCGTCGGCACCGGTGAAGACGACGATCCTGGCCTTCACCTTGCCTTTTTCGGCCGGGGCGTCGGTCGCCAGGCTGCCGTGGAAGCTGGCCACGCCCTTGAGGTCGACACCCTGGCGGGCCATGTTCAGCACCACGCCGCCGCCAAAACAGTAGCCGATGGCGGCAAGCTGGCCGGGTGCGACGGTCTTCTGCCTGTTGAGCGCCTTCATGGCCGCTTCGAAGCGGGCCTTGGCCAGCGGCATGTTCTTGCTGACCTCGGCGGCGAACTTGCCGGCCTCGTCGGGATGGTCGGCGGTCTTGCCGTTGCCGTACATGTCCACTGCCAGGGCCGTGTAGCCCATGCCGGCAAGCATCATGGCGCGCTTGCGGGCATAGTCGTTGTAGCCCCACCATTCATGCACCACCAGGACGCCGGGCCGCTTGCCCTTGATGTCCCTGTCATAGGCCAGGTAACCCTTCATGGTGACGCCGTCGACCTGGTAGCTGATCTCCTGGCCGACCACCTTGGCCTGGACGGCGGAGACACCCAGGAGCAGGGTGGCGAGAAAGAGCAGGACATTGCGCATATTGAGTCTCCGTTATGTTTTCTGACCGGCCATCAGCCGTTGATTTCACTGCCGTCAAAATAATACCAGCGTCCGCCCTGTTGAATGAATCGACTCAGTTCATGCTGGCGGTAGGCGCGTCCGGCGATCTTGTAACGGGCGACGAATTCCACCGTGGCATGGCTGGCATCCTGGATTTCATGGTGGATCACCTTCAGGCCCAACCACTTCGGTGCAATTTCCCCGGCCAGGTCCAGAGCGGCGGGCCGGGTGTCCGGGTGCCAGGTGGCGAGCAGGTAGGCCTCGTCGGCCAGGGTGAAGGCGGTGTAGCGCGAACGCATCAGGCTTTCGGCGTCGGGGGCGGGTGCGCCGGCCAGATAGCGGCCGCAGCAGTTGGCCAGGGCGGCGGCGCGGCCACAGGGGCAGGGTGGTTTCATGTGGCGCTCGGACATAGGCTGTTCAAAGGGCAATCGGTGCAGCGGGGCCGGGGTCGGCAGTGTTCCTTGCCCAGGCGCACGATGAGGGCATGGTATTCGTTGTAGAGCCGGGTATCGCACGGGACATGGCGCTCGAACAGGCGCTGGATGGCGCCGTAGCCTTCATCACCGCACAACAGTCCGAGCCGGCCGAAGGCGCGCCGGGTATAGGCATCGACCACGAAGCTGGCCAGGCCGAGGGCGTAGAGCAGGATGGAATCGGCGGTCTCCTCGCCGATGCCGTGCACGGCCAGCAGGTCGCGGCGCAACTCCGCCGATGTCCCCTGGCCGGCCAGCGCCTCCGGTGCCGACTCGACGCCGCGTTCGGCCAGGAAGCGGCACAACGCCTTGAGCCGTTTGGCCTTGACGTTGAAATAGCCGGCAGGTCGGATCAGTTCGGCCAGGTCAGCGTCGGCCATGGCCAGAATCGTGCGACAGTCCAGGGCATCGGCCCGCTTCAAGTTGGCGATGGCCTTCTCGACGTTGCCCCAGGCCGTGTTCTGGGTCAGCACCGCGCCGACCATCACCTCGAACGGCGTCTCGCCCGGCCACCAGTGCTGGGGGCCATGGCGGGCGAGGAGCAGATCGTAGGGGAGCAACCAGCGGTTGGTGCGCTTCATGGCGGTCGAGTATCCCCGGCGATTTTTCGCATGGCAAGTCGTCCACGGCTTTCCGCCGCCGCCATAGTCGGTTAACTTAGCCGGCGTGAAAGCGCTGCTGCTCGACTTCCTGCTATCGATCCGCGACAGTGTTCGCGACCTCCTGCCCATCGTGGCGGTAGTGGCGTTCTTTCAACTGCTGGTGCTGCAGCAGCCCTTGCCCAACCTGGACCGGATACTCTATGGCACGGTCATGGTGGTACTGGGCCTGACCCTGTTCATCCGGGGCCTGGAGATGGGCCTGTTTCCCATCGGCGAAGCCATGGCCCACGGCTTCGCCCGCAAGGGCAGCGTCTCCTGGCTGCTGGTGTTCGCCTTTGCCCTGGGTTTTTCCACCACCGTGGCGGAGCCGGCCTTGATCGCCATCGCCGGCGAGGCGGCCAAGGTGGCGGCGGAGGGCGGGGTGATCGTCAACAGCGAGGCCTCCCGGACCGCCTATGCCCAGGGCCTGCGGATCACCGTGGCCCTGTCGGTGGGCGCGGCCATCGTGCTGGGTGTGCTGCGCATCATCAAGGGCTGGCCGGTGCAGTGGTTCATGATCGCGGGCTACCTCGGCGTGGTGGTCATGACCGCTTTCGCACCGGCCGAGATCATCGGCATCGCCTACGATTCCGGCGGGGTGACCACCTCGACGGTGACGGTGCCGCTGGTGACCGCTCTGGGCATCGGCCTGGCCTCGTCGATCAAGGGCCGCAACCCGATGATCGACGGCTTCGGCCTGATCGCCTTCGCCTCGCTGACGCCGATGATCTTCGTCATGGCCTACGGGATGATCGCCTGATGGACTTCCTGATCGGACTGTTCCACGCCACCCTCGCCACCATGATGGATGTCCTGCCGATCACGGCCATCCTGTTCGGTTTCCAGGTCTTCGTATTGCATCGGCAGATCGCCAACCTGCCCCGGATTCTGCTGGGCTTCGCCTTCGTGCTGGTCGGCCTGGCGCTGTTCCTGGACGGGCTGGAGTCGGCGCTGTTCCCGCTCGGACGCCTGATGGCCGAGCAGTTGACCCAGCCGGCCTTCATCGGCCAGGCACAGGGCTGGTGGCATTACGGCTGGGTTTATGTCTTCGCCGCCAGCATCGGCTTTGCCACCACCATCGCCGAGCCGGCCCTGATCGCGGTGGCGATGAAGGCCAACCAGGTGTCCGGCGGCACCATCGGCGTCCTGGGCCTGCGCATCGCCGTCGCCGTCGGCGTCGCCTTCGGTATCGCACTGGGTTCCTTCCGCATCGTCACCGGCACGCCATTGCCCTGGTACATCATCACCGGTTATGTCCTGGTGGTGATCCAGACGGTCTTTGCGCCGCGCTCCATCATCGCCCTGGCCTATGATTCCGGCGGGGTGACCACGTCCACCGTCACGGTGCCCCTGGTCGCCGCGCTCGGTCTCGGCCTGGCCAGTACCATACCGGGGCGCAGCCCGGTGCTGGACGGTTTCGGCCTGATCGCCTTCGCCAGTCTGTTCCCGATGATGACGGTGATGGGTTATGCCCAGCTCAGCGAATGGCGGGCACGCCGGCAGCGGGCCAAGGTTACGGATTCGGAAAAGGAGGGTTAGCCATGCATTTCAAACTGATCATCGCCCTGGTCGAGGACAGCAAGACCGAGAAGGTGTTGCAGGCTGCGCGCGAGGCAGGGGCGACCGGCGCCACCGTGCTCAACCAGGCGCGCGGCGAGGGCCTGAAGCCGGCCAAGACCTTTTTCGGCCTCACCCTGGAGGCGCAGCGCGACGTGGTCCTGCTCCTGGTCGAGGAGCACATGTGCCGGCGCATCCTGGAAGATATCGCCGAGGTGGGCGGCTTCGACGAGTCGCCTGGCAGCGGGATCGCCTTTCAGATCGATGTCGAGGATGCCGTCGGTGTGCGGCATCAGATCAGCCAATTGGCGGAAGCCGTGGAGGAACGGATATGAGCGAGGAACGCAAGGTCGTCCGGGTCAGGGACGTGATGAAGACGCAACTGGACATGGTCGATGGCCTGACCACCGTGGCCAATGCACTGCGCATGATGCAGCACGTGGAAACCAAGTGCCTGATCGTCAACAAGCGCCACGACGATGACGAATACGGGGTGGTGCTGATCTCCGATATCGCCCGCCAGGTGCTGGCCAAGGGCCGCTCGCCGGAACGGGTGAACGTATACGAGATCATGTCCAAGCCGGTCATCTCGGTGGACCCGGCCATGGACATCCGCTATTGCGCCCGCCTGTTCGACAAGTTTGGCCTTTCGCGGGTGCCGGTGATCGACAACGGCCAGATTGTCGGTATCGTCAGCTACACCGACATGGTGCTCAAGGGGCTGTGCCAGGGTATCTGCTGAGTTTTCCCGCGTTCGGCTGCCTATAAACAAGTTAGCGCATGGCGAAGGGGTGGACATGAAACTGACCGTACTGGGCGCCGCCCGCGAAGTGACCGGTTCCTGCTACCTGGTGGAGTCGGAGGGGGTCCGTTTCCTGGTCGATTGCGGCATGTTCCAGGGTGGCCGCGAGGCGGAGCCGAAGAACCGGCGCTTCCCCGGCTTCGATCCCGAAGGCATCGATTTCGTCCTCGTCAGCCATGCCCACATCGACCATTCCGGCCTGCTGCCGCGCTTGATCAACCTGGGTTTTCGCGGCCCGGTCCATTGCACCGACGCCACCGCCGACCTGCTCGGCGTGCTGCTGCCGGATGCCGCCCACATCGCCGAAAAAGAAGCCGAGTGGCGCAACTACGACAAGCGCAAGAAGCGCGGCGCCCTGAAGGGCGAGACGGCGCCGCTGTATACGGTCGAGCAGGCCAGGAGCAGCCTGAAAAAACTCATGCGGCACGAATACGACCAGGCCTTCGCGCCGCACCCCGGGGTCCGGGTCCGTTTCCGGGACGCCGGCCACATCCTCGGTTCCAGCATCGTCGAAGTCTGGCTAAGCGCGCGCGGCAAGGAGACCAAGCTGGTCTTCTCGGGCGACCTGGGCATGCCCGACCGGCCGTTGATGAACGACCCGACAGTCATTGCCGAGGCCGATTACCTGCTGGTCGAGTCGACCTACGGCGACCGCCTGCACAAGACCATGCCGGAGACCGTCGAGGAACTGGTGTTCGCGGTCAACGACACCATCCAGCGCAAGAAGGGCAACGTGGTCATCCCGTCCTTCGCGGTCGGACGCACCCAGGAGATCATCTACCTGCTGCTGGACCTGATCCGGCAGGGGCGCATTTCCGGTTCGCTGGCCATCTTCGTCGATTCGCCGATGGCCACGGCCGCGACCGAGGTCACCCTGCGCCACAGCGACCTGCTCGACGAGGAGTCGCGCAAGTTGCTGGAGTGGGGCCGGCGCAATGGCCATGACCTGCCCTATATCCAGTTTACCGGCAGTCCGGAGGAGTCCATGGCGATCAACAACATCCGCCAGGGCGCCATCATCATCTCCGCCTCCGGCATGTGCGATGCCGGCCGGATCAAGCACCATCTGAAGAACAACCTGCCGCGCAAGGAATGCACCGTGATCATCGCCGGCTTCCAGGCTCAGGGCACCCTGGGCCGCCGGCTGGTCGACCATGCGCCCTACGTGCGCATCTTCGGCGAGCCGATCCCGGTACGGGCGAGCGTCTACACCCTGGGCGGCCTGTCCGCCCATGCCGACCGCGACGCCCTGCTGAACTGGCTGGCCCGCTTCAAGCGGGCGCCGAAGCAGACCTTCGTGGTCCATGGCGAGGCGGACACTGCGGCCGGCTTCGCCGCCACGATCCGGGAACGCTACGGCTGGAAAGTGGAAACGCCGGAGAACGGCGCCAGCTACACGCTCGACTAGGAGGCCCCTTAATGGGGCAGGTCGAACACGAAATAGCCGCCCAGGGCCTGGCGCATCTCGGCCAGGGTCAGGTGACGCGGGATGCCGACCCCGGCGGCGCCCTGGTCATGCTGGCAGGTGAGGCTGCGGACATCGGGCTGGGCGTCCGAGTGCAGCCTGAATTCGGTGATGAAATACATCTGGCTCGGCCCGCCGTCATCGCCCCCGAACGACGGTCCGGGCATGACCGGCATGCCCGAAAAGGCCTCCACCCGGCGCTGGCTGCGGGTGATCCGGAACGACGCCGGCGGCACGGTCTGCGCGGCTGCGGCGACCGTGCCCAGTTCGAGGATGCAATAGGGGTCGTATTCCTGCACGCCGTTGCGGGCGACCGGATGGCCGTATTGCAGGCGCACCGTCGCTTCGCCGGGCGGAATGACCAGTGCCCGCTCGAGGCCGACCGTCAGGCCGGCCGGATAGGCATAATAGGGCGAGTTGGGATCCCGTCCGGGCTGGTCGGCACAGGCGCCGAGCAAGGCCGGCAGGACGATGCCGGCAAGGAGGCTGCGATAGCTGGCCATGATGGCTTCCCCTGATATGATCGCCGTTATGACCGCGCAAGCGGGCGACAGGTTTCCGACACTATAGCGAATGGACAAACTGCGTATCGACAAGTGGCTCTGGGCCGCACGATTTTTCAAGACCCGCAGCCTGGCCTGCCAGGCGGTCGACGGTGGCCGGGTGAAGCTGAACGGCGACCGGGCCAAGCCGAGCAAGGAGGTCAGGGCGGGCGACAGGATTCTGCTCCATATCGGCGAATTCGAGTGGGACGTGACGGTGCGTGTGGTGTCCGACCGGCGCGGTCCGGCCGAGGTGGCCCGGACCCTGTACGAGGAGGACGAATCCAGCCGGCAGCGGCGCGAGGAACGGGCCGTCGAGCGCCGCCTGTGTCACAATCCTGCCGCTGAACTCAAGGGCCGGCCGACGAAACGGGATCGCCGGCTGATCCACCGATTCACCAGCGAATAAGCGTATCAAGCAAGAAGGAACCATGCCCGAATTCGACCTCATCGTGATCGGCGGCGGCGTCAGCGGCATTACCGCCGCCGCCTACGCCCGGCGCGCCGGGCGCAACGTCGTCCTGCTGGAAGCGGGCGATCGACTGGGCGGCTGCTGCCATACCTGGCATCCGGTCGCCGACTTCTGGCTGGAACTGGGCGCCCACACCGCCTACAACTCCTACGGCGCCCTGCTGGCGCTGAACCCGGACCCGGCCTACGGCAACCTGATCCCGCGCGCCAAGGTGGGCTACCACTTCCTCAAGGACGGCAAGCCGCAATCGCCGTTCGCCCGGGTCGGCTTTTTGGAGGCGGCGCTCGCGCTGCCGCTCGGCCTCGGCAAGGGCAAGGCCGGCCTCGACGTCGAAACGTATTTCAGCCGCCTGCTCGGGCGCGGCAACTGGCATCGGCTGTTGGCCCCGGCCTTCGCCGCGGTGCTGTCGCAGGCGGCCGGGCCGTATCCCGCCGAATGGCTGTTCAAGCGCAAGGAGCGGGTCAAGGCCGCGCCGCGCAAGTTCACCCATGCCGGCGGCCTGCAGGGTTGGCTGGCCGAACTGGCGACAGGCGTGGAGGTGCGCCTGGGCGAGCCGGTGCAATCGCTGTCGTTTGCCGAAGACGGCGTTCGCCTGCAACTGGCCGACGGCGAACTGAGCGCGCGCGAGGTGGTGATCGCCGCGCCGCTTGATGTGGCGTCCGGCCTGCTGGAAGGTGTCGTGCCGGAACTGGCCGCCAGCCTGCGCGCCACGCCCATGGCCGAGATCGAGACCCATGCCGTGGTGGTGCCGGCCGGCAAGGTCAGGCTGCCGCCGGTGGCCGGACTGATCGGCGCCGACGACGCCTATTTTTCCGCGGTCAGCCGCGACTACCTGCCCAATCCCGAATGGCGCGGCTTTGCCTTCCACTTCAAGCCGGGCCTGCTGGATGGCGACGCCCGGCGGCGCAAGATGGCGGCGGTGCTCGGCTGCGCGCCGGCCGACTTTGCCTACGAAACGGAAAAGAGCAACCGCCTGCCGGCCCTGACCCCGGCCTCGGTCGCGCTGGCGCAGGAACTGCGCGCGGCGCTGGCCGACACCCCGGTCCGGCTGGTCGGCAATTATCTCAACGGATTGTCGCTGGGCGATGCCGCCCTGTATGCGGCACAAGGAGGATGACATGAAATCGGTCCTGGTTCCCTTGGCCCATGGTTTTGAAGACCTGGAGGCCATCACCATCGTTGACCTGCTGCGCCGGGCCGGCATCGAGGTCGTCACCGCCGGCCTGCAGACCGGCCTGGTCAAGGGCTCGCGCGGCAACCGGGTGCAGCCGGATGCCACGCTCGACGAGGTGATCGGCCGCGACTTCGACATGATCGCCCTGCCGGGCGGCATGCCCGGCGCGGAAAACCTGACCAACGATCCCCGCATCCAGGCCCTCCTGAAACGGCTGTCCGAGGCCGGTAAATACACCGCGGCCATCTGTGCCGCGCCGATCGCCCTGGCCCAGGCCGGCCTGCTCGACGGCAAGCGCGCCACCAGCTACCCCGGCTTCGTCGACCGGCTGCCCATCCCGGGTGTCCGTTACCTGTCCGACCCGGTGGTCGTCGACGGCAAGGTGGTAACCTCGCGCGGTCCGGGTACGGCGATGGATTTCGCTCTGGCCCTGATCGAATTGCTGCTCGACAAGGCAACGCGCGACAAGGTGGAAGCGGGCCTGGTCAGGGGCTGATCGAACCGCCGCCGGCAATGCGGCGGCAGACGCTGCGGGTGGGGGCAATCGCCTGACCACCCGTAGCGTCCATTCCCGCAGCTGTCAGTTCGCCTACACGGCAGCGCCAAAATTGTGCCTTTCTCGCCCATGGCTGGTGCGGCGCGGCCGGCATTGCCGGCGCGAAGGCTCGATAGTTCATGAAAATCAATTGGTTAAGGAATGCTGTGCTTTCTGGCACGATCTCTGCTTATAGTTATTTGAATCGAATGCGTTAGGTAACCGTACTCATTCGGCACCAAGGAAGGTGCAATAGGACAACGGCGTCCTGTCCGGCGAGAGCTGGGCAGGACGCTTTTTTTTGTCTCTTGAATGGATCGGACGATGGCCAGGCGGCCAGGCCATCGGATCGGCTCATCGAACTCGTTACCTGATGCACCTTGTGATTTTTTTAACTCAAGAAGGAAACATCATGACTCCCGAGCAAATCGCCCTCATCCAGTCCTCCTGGACCAAGGTTGTCCCCATCAAGGACACCGCCGCCGAATTGTTCTACGGCAAGCTGTTCGAGCTGGATCCCGCTGTGAAGCCCATGTTCAGGGGCGACATGAAGGAACAGGGGCGCAAGTTGATGGCGTCCCTCAATGTGGTGGTGAACAGCATCGCCAACCTGGGCGATCTGGTGCCCAACATCCAGGAAATGGGTCGCCGCCATGTCGCCTATGGAGTCGAGGCCAGGCACTACGACACCGTGGGTGCCGCCATCCTGTGGACCCTGGAACAGGGCCTGGGCGAGGATTTCACCCCCGCCACCAAGGAGGCCTGGACCATCGCCTACACCACCCTGGCCAACGTGATGAAGGAAGCCGCCTACGAGACCGCCTGACCACATGAGCCTGCCCCCGGTCCGGGGCAGGCGGGGTCGTCGGGGATCAATTGTGCTGGGGCTTGCTGCAGTAGCGGCGGCCCGTCGGCTTAGCCTTGGACGGTGAGGCCGCATTGGCGGCCGCGGTTGACTGGATGCGCTCGATTGCGGCGGGCAGCGGTTTGAATCGCCCCGGGTTCTGTGGAGGCTGTTTGGTTTAAGTCATGCCACCGTGGTGGCTTCCTCGGTGTATTGCCGATAGTAGTTTGCCTCAGCTTCAGCTGGTGGGATACGTCAACATGACCAGCCTTTAGGGTTGCTGGCAGGGCATCTGAGAGGGTATTCACCTTCAAAGGCAAGCCCATCAAGCAGGCCAACACGAAGGCGTGGTATGCAGCATTGGAGCAGGCGGGTATCAAGGATTTTCGCTGGCACGATCTGCGCCATACCTGGGCGACGTGGCATCGGCAAGCGGGAACTCCCACGCACGAGCTGCAACGCCTGGGGGGCTGGAGAACCGCCTCAATGGTCGAGCGATACGCGCATCATTCGCCCGATCAGTTGGCGGCAGCGCCGGCCCGTCTCAATGCGGTAATTGGTGGTTACGATTTGGCTACGGTAGGCCAGAAATGAAAAACGGCTTGTATCGCTACAAGCCGCTTCGGATCTGGCTCACCAAGAGGGGC
>JBAZLW010000024.1:0-16775 GCA_041650095.1 Hydrogenophilaceae bacterium
AGCAGGCGATAGGGATACCAGACGACCCCCCATATCGAGGCTGCCACGACCAGGGCAAGGGGGGCCAACCAGCGGCGGGAGAGTGCGAACATACGTATAATTGCGCTTTTTCCGAGAGAGTTCGTCGAAGTGAATCCCCGTCTGAACCAGTTGCAGCCCTATCCATTCCAGAGGCTCAGGGATTTGTTCGCCGGCGTAACCCCGAACCCGGGCCTGAAGCCGATCAACCTGTCGATCGGCGAGCCCAAACATGCCACCCCGGCCTTCATCCGCGAGGCCTTGACGGGCGCGCTCGACGGGCTGGCGAATTATCCCATAACCCAGGGCAGCGACGACCTGCGTGGCGCCATCGCCGAGTGGTGCGGCCGGCGCTATGGCGTCGCCCTCGACCCGGCCACGCAGATCCTGCCGGTGAACGGCAGCCGGGAGGCCCTGTTCGCCTTCGCCCAGGCCGCCATCGACCCAAGCCGGCACGTCAAGCGGGTGATCTCGCCCAATCCGTTCTACCAGATCTACGAAGGCGCCGCCCTGCTGGCCGGGGCCAAGCCCTATTTCCTCAACACCGTGCCGGAAAACGGTTTCAGCATGGATTTCGGGCAGGTGCCCGAGGACATGTGGCCGGACGTGCAGCTGGTCTACACCTGCTCGCCCGGCAATCCCACCGGCAAGGTCATGGCACTGGAGGAATGGCGCGCCCTGTTCGCCCTCGCCGACCGCCATGGCTTCGTCGTCGCCTCCGACGAGTGCTACTCGGAGATCTATTTCGAGGAGGGGGCACTAGCGGAGGGCGGAGCAGGGGCCCCACGCAGTGGGGATGCGGCCCCGGAGTCCGGTGCCGCCCCCGCCTCGCGACCGGTGCTTGCGTCGCGCATTGGCGGCGGGGGCCCGCCCCTTGGCGCCCTCACCGCGGCGCAGCAGCTGGGCCGCGATTTCTCCCGGCTGATCGTGTTCAACAGCCTGTCCAAACGCTCCAACGTGCCCGGCCTGCGCTCCGGCTTCGTCGCCGGCGATGCCGAAGTGATCAAGCAATTCCTGCTCTACCGCACCTACCACGGCAGCGCCATGAACCCGGCCGTGCAGGCCGCATCCGCCGCCGCCTGGCGGGATGAGGCCCATGTGGTGGAGAACCGCCGCCAGTACAAGGAAAAGTTCACTGCCGTGATGCCCATCCTCCGGGGCGCCCTGGAATTCGAGGCGCCTGACGCCGCCTTCTACCTGTGGGCCAAGGTGCCCGGCGACGATGCCGAATTTGCCCGCGAACTCTATCGCGCCAAGCACGTCACCGTCCTGCCCGGCAGCTACCTCGCCCGCGAGGCCGGCGGCGCCAACCCGGGCAAGGGCTTCATCCGCATCGCCCTGGTCGACGGCCTGGCCCCCTGCGTCGAGGCCGCCCACAGAATCGTCGATTTCGTAAACCGCTAACCAAGGAAACCATCATGCAGGAACTGCAAGCCATCATCGAAGAGGCCTTCGAACGCCGCGCCGACATCACCCCCCGCACCGCCGAGCCCAAGGTCAAGGACGCCGTCATGTCTGTGCTCGACATGCTGGACAAGGGCCAGCTCCGCGTCGCCGAGCGCGTCGAGGGCCAGAACTGGGTCACCCACCAGTGGATCAAGAAGGCCGTGCTGCTGTCCTTCCGTCTGGAAGACAACGCCTTCATCAAGGGCGGCTTCACCAACTACTACGACAAGGTGCCGTCCAAGTTCGCCGACTACAACAGCCGCGACTTCCGCGAAGGCGGCTTCCGCGTGGTGCCGCCGGCGGCCGCGCGCAAGGGTTCCTACATCGCGAAAAACGTGGTGCTGATGCCCTCCTACGTCAACATCGGCGCCTACGTCGATGAAGGCACCATGGTGGACACCTGGGCCACGGTCGGCTCCTGCGCCCAGATCGGCAAGAACGTCCACCTGTCCGGCGGCGTCGGCATCGGCGGTGTCCTGGAGCCGGTCCAGGCCGGCCCCACCATCATCGGCGACAACTGCTTCGTCGGCGCCCGCTCCGAAGTGGTCGAGGGCGTCGTGGTGGAGGACAACTGCGTCATCTCCATGGGCGTCTACATCGGACAAAGCACCAAGATATACGACCGCGAGACCGGCGAGGTCTTCTACGGCCGCGTCCCGGCCGGCTCGGTGGTGGTGTCCGGCAACCTGCCCTCCAAGGACGGCAGCTACAGCCTGTACTGCGCCGTGATCGTCAAGAAGGTCGACGCCAAGACCCTGTCCAAGGTCGGCATCAACGAACTGCTGCGCGGCATCTGAAACCTTACAAACAGGAGCGCTCCATGCCGGACCTGTCCTCGAGCGAAGCGGAAAATATTCTCGCAGGCGTCATCATCCCGCCCCGGCCCAGCATCGTTTCCGCCATCATGGACGAACAGGGCCGGTCGGATCCCGATCTGGGCCGCATTGGCCAGCTCATCGGCAACGATGTCGGGCTGGCCGCCGCGGTCCTGAAGACGATCAATTCGCCGCTGTATGGCCTGCGCCGGCAGGTCGGCTCGATCGACCAGGCCGTGATGATGCTGGGGATGAAAAACGTCAGCTCGCTGGTGATGGGGCTGGCCCTGCGCAGCAACATCCCCTCGGCAGGACTCGACCGTTTCTGGGACAGCGCCACGCGAACCGCACTCGCGTCCTCGTACCTGGCCAATACACTGGGCTGCGGCAGCCGCGAGGACGCGCACCTGTTCGGCCTGTTTCACGATTGCGCTATCCCGCTGCTGATGCAGCGTTTCCCCGACTACAAGGAAACCCTGGCGCTGGCCAACCGTGCCGGCGACCGTGTCTTCACCGATATCGAGGACGAACGCCATCAGACCAACCACACGGTCGTGGGCAGCCTGCTGGCAAGCAACTGGAAGCTGCCCGAGCACCTGCGCGAAGGCATCCTGTACCATCACGACCCCAGCGTGTTCGAACTCGGCCTGCCGGCCCTGACCGTCAACCTGATCGCCACCATGTACCTGGCGGAGTCGATCGAGAACGGCTTCTCCCGCCTGGCCACCGATGCCCAGTGGGACCGTACGGTGCCGCGGGCCATGGCCCACCTCATGATCGACCACGAGGCGCTGGAAGAACTGGCCAAGGACACCCTGGAAATGCTCAACGCGTCGGGCCTGTAAAGGCGCGTCCGACCGGCCATGGCATGGCAATTTTGGATCGATCGCGGCGGCACCTTCACCGACATCGTCGCCCGTGCGCCGGACGGGCGCCTGCACCAGAGCAAGCTGCTGTCCGAAAACCCTGAGCGTTACCGCGATGCCGCCATCGCCGGCATCCGGGAGACGCTCGGACTCGACGCCAACGAGGCCATTCCCACAGGACTGATCGAGTCCGTCAAGATGGGCACCACAGTCGGCACCAACGCCCTGCTCACCCGCACCGGCGAGCCCACCCTGCTGGTCGCCACCGCCGGCTTTGCCGACCTGCCGCTGATCGGCGACCAGAGCCGGCCCGACATCTTCGCGCTCAGGATCGAAAAACCGGCCCAGCTCCATGCCGCGGTGGTCGAGGCCGACGAGCGCATCGGTGCCGACGGCGAGGTGCTGCGCCAACTCGATGTCGCCAGGCTGACGGTGGCCATGACCGAGGCGCATGGCCGCGGCCTGCGCGCTTGCGCCATCGCCTTCATGCATGCCTGGAAGAACCCGGCCCACGAACTGGCCGCCGGCGCGATCGCACGGCAGATCGGCTTCAGTCAGGTCAGCCTGTCGCACCAATCCTCGCCGCTGATCAAGTATTTGCCGCGCCTGGAAACGGCGGTGCTCGACGCCTACCTGTCGCCGCCACTCGCGCGCTACGTCGCGCAGGTCGCCGGCGCACTACCCGCCGGCACCCGGCTGGAATTCATGCAATCGAACGGCGGCCTGGTCGCGGCCGGACAGTTCCAGGGCAGGGACAGCGTGCTGTCCGGGCCGGCCGGCGGCCTGATCGGCATGATCAA
Organism: Hydrogenophilaceae bacterium; assembly: GCA_041650095.1. Lineage (GTDB taxonomy): Bacteria > Pseudomonadota > Gammaproteobacteria > Burkholderiales > Thiobacillaceae > Parasulfuritortus. Next base: position 3,946 of record JBAZLW010000024.1, read on the forward strand.
GGCCGGCACGGCGGCCGGTTTCGAGCGTCTGATCGGCTTCGACATGGGCGGCACCTCCACCGACGTCTCGCTCTATGCCGGCGAACTGGAACGCCAGGCCGAGACGGCGGTGGCCGGCTGCCGGGTCCGGGTGCCCATGCTGGCGGTGCATACCGTGGCCGCGGGCGGCGGTTCCGTGCTGCATTTCGACGCCGGCCGCATCACGGTCGGCCCGGACTCGGCCGGCAGCCTGCCGGGGCCGAAATCCTACCGGCACGGCGGCCCGCTCGCCGTCACCGACGCCAACCTGTTCCTCGGCCGCATCCAGGCCGCGCACTTCCCGGCCGTGTTCGGCGCCGCCGGCGACCGGCCGCTCGATGGCGAGGCCGTGCAACGGACGTTCGCGGCCCTGACCGAGCAGGTCAACCGCGAACTCGGCCTCGACTACACCCCCGAACGCCTGGCCGAGGGCTTCCTGGCGATCGCGGTCGAGAACATGGCCGACGCCATCCGCCACATCACCCTGGAGCGCGGTGTCGATCCGGCCGAATTCACCCTGGTCTGCTTCGGCGGCGCCGGCGGCCAGCTGGCCTGCCGGGTCGCTGCCAGCCTGGGGCTGGGCCGGGTGCTGGTGTCACCGTTCGCATCGGTCTTGTCGGCCTACGGCATCGGCCTGGCGGAGCGGCGCGAGGTCCGCCAGATTGCCATGGAGCGGCCCCTGGCCGACACCCGGCTGTCCGCGCCAGCCGACTCCGGCAGCATGCTGCGCGCCCTGCTCCGCTACGACGGCTCCGACACCACCCTAGCGGTCCCGTTCGGCCCAATCGAGACGATGGCCGAGGCCTTCCACCACCTGCATGCGCAACGATTCGGTTTCGCCGACCCGGCCCGCCCGCTCATCTGCGCCGCGCTGGAGATCGAGACCGTCTCGGGAGGTGGCGAGGCGCTTGCCCAGACCGTCGGCACTACCGCAAGCGCGCCCGATTCGGCACGCGTCCATATGGCTGGAAGCTGGCAGGATATCCCCCTGTACCGACGCGAACGACTCGTGGCCGGCCAGCGCATCGCCGGCCCGGCCCTGATTGTCGAGGCCGGCTCCTGCACCGTGCTCGATCCGGGCTGGTCGGCCGAGATGACCGCACGCGGCGATCTCCTGCTCACCTCCGATCAGGCCCTGCAGCGCAGGCCGGACCTCGAACAGCCTGACCCGACCTGGCTGACCCTGTTCAACCGCCGCTTCATGAGCATCGCCGAAGACATGGGCCGGGTGCTGCAGATGACCGCCCGCTCGGTCAACATCCGGGAACGCCTGGACTTCTCCTGCGCCCTGTTCGACCGCCACGGTGAACTGATCGCCAACGCACCGCACATCCCGGTCCACCTCGGCAGCATGGGCGACTCGGTCAAGGCGATCCAGGCCCGTTTCACCGCCATGCAGCCGGGCGATGCCTACCTGATCAACTCGCCCTACCACGGCGGCACCCACCTGCCCGACATCACGGTAGTGCGCCCGGTGTTCGCGCCCGATGGCGGCGAACTACGCTACTTCACCGCCGCGCGTGCCCACCATGCCGATATCGGCGGCATCGCACCCGGCTCGATGCCGGCGGCGAGCACGCGCATCGACCAGGAAGGCTGCCTGTCCGATGGCCTGCGCATCGTCGCCGGCGGCCGCTTCCTGGAGGGCGCGGTACGGGCCTGGCTGAACTCGGCCGCACCCGCCGCCCGCTCCCCGGACCAGAACATCGCCGACCTGCAGGCGCAACTGGCCGCCTGCGCCCAGGGTGAAACGCTGCTGCGCCATCTGGAGGGCGAAGTCGGTGCCGAGGCGGTGCTGCGCTACATGGCCTACGTCCAGGACAATGCCGAGGCCGCCGTGGTCCGCCTGCTCGGTCGTCTGAATGACGGCGAGTTCCGGCTCCGGCTCGATGGCGGCCCGGTCATCGCCGTCGCCATCCGGATCGCCGGCGAGCGCGCCGTGATCGACTTCGCCGGCACCTCCGGTACGCACCCCGGCAACCTTAATGCCCCCGCCGCCATCGTCCATTCCGCCGTGCTGTATGTGTTCCGCACCCTGCTCGATGTCGACATCCCGCTCAACGCCGGGGTGCTGCGGCCGCTCGCTATCCGCCTGCCCGAGGACTCCCTGCTCAATCCGCGCCCACCCGCCGCCGTGGTGGCCGGCAACGTCGAGACCTCGCAAAACATCGTCGACGCCCTGTACGGCGCGCTCGGCGCGCTGGCGGCCAGCCAGGGCACCATGAACAACTTCAGCTTCGGCGACGGCCGCCAGCAGTATTACGAAACGGTGTGCGGCGGCAGCGGCGCCGGGCCGGGCTTCGACGGTGCCTCTGCGGTGCACAGCCACATGACCAATTCCAGGCTGACCGACCCGGAGGTCCTGGAGCTGAAGTTTCCGGTCCGGGTCGAACGCTTCGCCATCCGCCACGGCTCGGGCGGCGAAGGCAGACATCGGGGTGGCGACGGCATCACCCGGGCGCTGCGTTTTTTGGCCCCCATGCACGCCAACCTGATCGCCCTGCGCCGGGAGGTCGCGCCGTTCGGTCTCGCCGGTGGCGGCGAAGGCAAACCTGGACGGCAGTGGATAGTACGGGCGGACGGCTCGGTTATGGCCTTGCCCGGCATCGCCGACTTCCGGCTCGAAGCCGGCGATGCCTTTATCCTGGAGACCCCAGGCGGAGGTGGCTATGGCGATATAGGTGCCCTATAAATAGGGTTTTACCCAACGCACGAAGAACATCATGGCCGACAACACCACAAAGAACACCCGCCAAGAACCCGAAGTCCCCGCTAACCAACCGATCGACGCCGCCGTGGTCAAGGCCAAGCCCGCCGCACCGCGCCGCACCCGGCAGAAGAAGATGCCTGACCAGACGGCCATCAATGCTATCGAGGCCGTCAGCCACGGACCGGTCGCCGAGTCCGTGGCCCACGCTCCCCATGGCACCGACGAGGAAAGCGACTACGCGCCCCTGCCGGCCAGCTACCCTTACAAGACCCGGATGCGCGGCCGTGAGTACGAGGCGCAGAAGGCCAAGTTGCAGATCGAACTGCTCAAGGTGCAGAACTGGGTGCGCGAGACCGGCCAGCGGATCGTCATCCTGTTCGAGGGCCGCGATGCCGCCGGCAAGGGCGGAACCATCAAGCGCTACATGGAGCACCTGAATCCGCGTCAAGCCCGCGTCGTGGCCCTAGAAAAACCCTCCGAGCGCGAGCGCGGCCAATGGTACTTTCAGCGCTACATCGAACATTTCCCGACCACCGGCGAAATGGTCTTCTTCGACCGCTCCTGGTACAACCGGGCCGGCGTCGAGCGCGTGATGGGTTTCTGTTCGCCACAGGAATATCTCGAATTCATGCGCCAGACGCCGCAGATGGAGCGCATGCTGGTGAACAGCGGCATCCGCCTGTTCAAGTTCTGGTTCTCGGTCAGCCGCGAGGAACAGCTGCGCCGTTTCGTCGCCCGCCGCGACGACCCGCTCAAGCACTGGAAACTGTCGCCTATCGACATCCAGTCGCTGGACAAATGGGACGAGTACACCGAGGCCAAGAAGGCGATGTTCTTCCACACCGACACCGCCGATGCCCCCTGGACGGTGATCAAGTCGGACGACAAGAAGCGCGCCCGCCTCAACTGCATGCGCCACTTTCTGTCCAATCTGCCGTACCCGGAGAAGGATGTCCACGTCGCCCACGCTCCGGACCCGTTGTTGGTCGGCACGGCCGCCAAGGTCCTGGAAAACGACGAGAACGTGATTACGCGCTTCTGACCCGGTCAGGTACCCGCCAGCAAGGCCTCCGGCGCCTCGAGCAGGTCCTTGACCAATTTCAGGAAGCCCACCGCCTCGCGGCCGTCGACGATGCGGTGGTCGTAGGACAGCGCCAGGTACATCATCGGCCGGATCACCACCTGGCCATCCACGGCCACGGGGCGGTCCTGGATGCGATGCAGGCCGAGCACGCCGGACTGGGGCGGATTCAGTATCGGGGTCGACAGCATGGAGCCGAACACGCCGCCGTTGGAGATGGTGAAGGTGCCGCCTTCCAGCTCGTCGAGGGCCAGTTCCAGGCTGTTGGCCCGGCGGGCGAAATCGGCGATCTTCTTCTCGATCGCGGCCAGGCTCAGGCAGTCGGCATCACGCAACACCGGCACTACCAGACCCCGCTCGGAACTGACCGCGACGCCGATGTCGTAGCAGTCGTGGTAGACGATATCGCGGCCGTCGACGCTGGCGTTGACCAGCGGGAACTGCTTCAGGGCCCGTGCGGAAGCACTGACGAAGAAGGACATCAGGCCCAACTTGATGCCGTTGGCCTCCTGAAACTCGGCCTGCACCCGCTTGCGCAGGTTCTGCACCGGCTGCATGTCGACCTCGTTGAAGGTGGTCAGGATAGCGGCGGTGCGCTGGGCCTCCAGCATCCGTTCGGCGATGCGCTGGCGCAGGCGCGACATGGCCACCCGGCGGTCGGCACGGCCGGCCGGATAGTGAGTGGTCGCCGAAGCCTGGGGCAAGGTCTCTGTCTTGCTGGCTTCGGCCACCGCCGGTTCGGGCGCGGTGGCGGGCGCTGGCTCGGTCGCTGCCGCCATGGCGACGCTGGCTGGGGCAATGGTGGCCAGGGCATCCGTTTCGATCTCGGCAAGTACGGACCCGGCCTTGATCTCGCCCCCATCCGGCACTGAAATCACGGCCAGGATACCCGCGGCCGGGGCCGGCACCTCCAGGATGACCTTGTCGGTCTCCAGGTCGACCAGGATCTCATCCCGGGCGACCGGGTCGCCGACTTTCTTGCGCCATTCCAGCAGGGTGCCGCTTTGCACGGATTCAGAAAGTTCAGGGGCTTTGACTTGTATGCGCATGGGGGTAATCATTCCGTAACGATCACGGAATTATAGGCCTCCCAGGTTGGACACCATCACCCTGCTCGCGCTCCTGGCCATAATCATCGTACTGCTGTTCGACTACACGAACGGTTTCCACGATGCCGCCAACATCATTGCCACAGTGATCGCCTCGCGCGCCATGCAGCCGATCTCGGCGGTGGTGGTGGTGGGGTTCTTCGAGTTCCTCGGGCCGCTCCTGGGCGGCACCGCGGTGGCCAACACCATCGGCAAGTTCGTCGACCTCTCAGGCCTGCCAGGAGAGCTGTCGCTGACCGTGCTGGTCAGCGGCCTGGCCGGGGCCATCTTCTGGAACCTGTTCACCTGGTGGAAGGGCATCCCGTCCTCCTCCTCGCATGCCCTGATCGGCGGCCTGATCGGCGCAGTCGTGCTGGCCGTGGGCACGGAGCACGTGGCCTGGGGCTTCAGCGAACTGGCCCACGGCCATCTGACCGGGGTGATGAAGGTGATCCTGGCCCTGTTGCTGTCGCCGGTGATCGGCTTCGGGGTCGGCTTCCTGTTGCATACGGTGGCACGCTACGCCTTCCGCACCGCCCACCCCCGGCTCAACCGCTCGCTGCGGCTGGGACAATACCTGACCGCCGCCGGATTGGCCTTTTCCCATGGCGCCAACGATGCCCAGAAGAGCATGGGCATCCTGACCCTGGTCCTCCTCCTGGGCGGCTTCATCCCGACCTTCGAAGTGCCGTACTGGGTCATGCTGGCCTGCGCGACTGCGCTGACCCTGGGCATCCTGTCGGGCGGCTGGCGCATCGTGCGTACCGTCGGCTTTTCGATCTACAAGGTGCGACCGCTGCATGCGCTCAATTCCCAGCTCACCTCGGCTGGGGTGATCTTCACCGCCTCGCTGTTCGGTGCCCCGGTCTCCACCACCCACGTGGTCGCCACCTCGATCATGGGCATCGGTGCCTCGGAACACCCACGCTCGGTTCGCTGGGGCAAGGCGCGTGCGATCGTCACCACCTGGCTCATCACCATCCCGGCCGCGGCCCTGGTCGGAGCCATCGTCTATGCACTGATCTTCGCGATATTGAACAGGGGACAACCGTGATCAATCCCATCTCCATCCTGCATCGGATACTCGACCGCGTCTTTCCAAAATCGCCCGACTTCTTCAAGCTGCTGTCGGGCCAGGCGGCCCAGGTCACCCATACGGTCAACCTGCTGGTCGACTTCATGGGTACCGACGACCCCGAGATCGGCAGGCAGATCAAGAAGGACGAGCACGATGCCGACACCATCAAGGTCAGCAATCTGCATACCCTGAACGAGGCCTTTTCCACCGACATCGACCGCGAGGACATCTACCGGGCGATCATGGACCTGGATGAGATCGTCAACTACTGCAAGGACTGCGTGAACGAGATGGACGCCCTGGCGGTCACGCCGGACAAATACACCTACGAGCTGGCCGCCGCCCTGCGCAACGGCTGCCAGACCCTGGCCGCCGGCTTCGCCAAGCTGGGCACGACCCCCGGCGAAGCCGCCGTCGAGGCCAATGCCGCCCGCAAGCATGGCCGCAGCATGGAGAAGCTATACCGGCGTGCCCTGGCCGACCTGTTCCAGGGCGAGGACTACATGAACATGCTGAAGCGGCGCGAGATCTACCAGCACCTCGACCGTGCCGGCGGCCGCCTGGAGCATTGCGCCAACACCCTGCACGACATCGTGGTGAAGATCGGCTGATCAGGCGTAGGCATCGGCCAGGACGTTGCGCAGCCAGCCGTCGGCGTACTTCGCCTCCAGTCGGCGGTACAGGCGGGGCACCGGCCTGGGCGGCGTGCCCAGGGTGACCGGCGAGATGCCGCTGCCGGCTTTGATGTAGACCCACTGGCCGTTTTCCACCCGGTACAGGTGCACCACTGAAAAGCCCCAGTCATGCCCGACCACGCTGTAGCAGGTGTTGGTGTAGACCGGCACCGGCGCCGGCAGGCCGTTGAACCGCGCGACCAGGGCGGCGACCACCGCCTTGGCCTGGGAGATCGCCATGTGGGCCGACTTGGGAAAGCCGTTGTTGGTGGCCAGCTCGCCGCCGACGCAGGCGTCGCCGATCACGAAGACATCCTTCTGGCTGGTCGATTCCATGTTCTCCGGGCGCACCTCGCACCACAGGTTCTTGAAGGTGGCGAGGCCGAGGTCCTTGGCCACCTTGCCGGCCTGGTGCGGCGGGATGATGTTGACCACGTCGCCCTTGTATTCGCCGAAGCCGGTGTAGCAGGTCAGGGAGGCCGGATCGACCCGCTCGACCTTGCCGTCGTTTGCCCCCGGCACCCATTCGATCATGCCGCCCTGGCCGTAGCCGTAGAGTTCCTTCCAGGCCTGCTCGAACAGGGGCTTCTTGGAGAACGAGTCGTTGGCGTCGAGGATCAGCACCTTGGCCTTGTTCTTGCCATGCTGCTTGCAGTGCATGGCCACCTGGGCAGCACGCTCATAGGGGCCGGGCGGGCAACGGAACGGCCCCTTGGGCACGGCGATGATGAACACGCCGCCGTCCGGCATGGCCGCCAGCTGCTGCTTCAGCAGCAGGGTCTGCGGGCCGGCCTTCCAGGCATGGGGGAGGCGGCTGTCGGACAGCTCGCGGGTCAGCCCGGCGACCGCGCCATAGTTGAAGTCCACCCCCGGCGACAGCACCAGGGCATCGTAGCCGAAGCTCTTGCCGCCAGCGGTGGCAACCGTCTTCCTGGCCGGATCGATGCTGGTGACCTCGTCGTGGACGACCTTGACGCCGCGCTTAAGCAAGCCCTTGTAGCCGACCTGCAGGGTGCGTATGTCCCGCTCGCCCGAGATCACCTCGTTCGACAACGGGCACGAGGTGTAGAGCGTTTCGCGTTCGATCAGGGTGACCTCGATGCCGGGGTCGAGCACCCTGAGGTACTTGGCGGCGGTGGCGCCGCCATAGCCGCCGCCGACTACGACGACGCGGGCCTTGCTGGCGGCGGCACGGGCGTTGCTGACGGTCAGGATGGACGCGGACGAGACGGCGAGGGTCTTGATGAAGGCGCGGCGATCGAATCGATGCATGTCAGTTCCCTTGTTCACTTGTTCTGGGCGCCGAAGTAGCCGGTCACCGGCTGGAGGTCGTCGGGCTTGAGTTGCCGGCCTGCCTTCTTCATCTTGCGGTGCGGCATCACGAAATCCTCATCCCGGTATTTTTCCAGTTCGAGCGCCATGTACTCGGCCCACTGGCCGTTGAGCCGGGGTGCGTCGATGTCGGGGTCGCCGCCGGTGATGCCGTGGCAGTCCTCGCAGTTCTCCGTGATCAGCGCCCGGCCCCTGGCCACGACGTTGCTCTTCTGCGGCACCGGCTGCCAGCGCTTGCCGGCGAAATAGGCCGCCAGGGCGTCGATCTCGTCGTCGCTGAAGCCCTTGACGATGCGATTCATGGTCGCCGCACTGCGCTTGTCATACTTCCATTCCTTCATGATCTTGCTCAGGTAGGCCCTGGGCAGGCCACCGATGGAAGGCATGGTCGCGCCGACGCTGACACCGTCGAGGCCATGGCAATTGTTGCAGGTGCGTGCCAGCAATTCGATGTTCTCCACGGCTGCCGCCGAACCGGCCAGCCAGAACATGGCCACGGCCATTACCCCTTTGCGCATTGTCTCCTCCTGATTGCCTGCGGAATGAAACAGAGGAGCACCCGCTCCTCGATGTAACGGACACCGGTCAGCCATGCCAGCCGCCCATGTTGCCGATGTGGTTTTTTCACTTTTAACCCGGCAGAGTAGATAACGCAAGTGTCAATGCGACCCTTAAGTATTTTTACAATGCCTTGTTTATTAAACATATTATGATTAATTAATATTGAATCCGGGATCAACATAACCCTATCTTCATAACTGTCTTTGTGGTGGAATTAGTACAAACGCACCTGCAATGATAAAAATTATCGGCCCTTTTCGACGCTCGATTCTTGCGCAAGTCGAGGCCTTCATGCCGGTGCAACACAACCGCCAATATAAGGAGACGCACAATGGCAGGAGTTGTCCGGGATAGGCTTGTCTTGCTGATCGCATGTTTTATGTGGCTATTCCCGGTCACGCCAGCCTCGGCCGCCGGTACCGCCGTCGAAACCGCCGTCGAAACCGCCACGGCCTCAACCGTACCGGAGGCGAAACCGGCCATCGCCAATCACCGCTGCCTGCGCTGTCACGCCGACCCTGAGGAGAAGACCCGGACGCGACCGGATGGGACGCGCGTCAACCTTTTCATCGATAGCCACACCTTTGACCGCAGCGTGCACGCAAAGCAGCCCTGCACCGGCTGCCACAACAGCGTCACCAAGCTGCCGCACCAGAAACCCCTGCCCAGGAGCATCGGCTGCATCGAGTGCCACCGGGCCAAGTGGGAGACGCAGAAGGGCCAAGCCGACCCGGCCTACAAGCGCCTGGGCACCGTGGTGACGCAGATGGAGGGCTACCTGAATTCAGTCCATGCCCAGCCCAACAAAAAGGACATCTCCAAGATCAACGCCACCTGCTACGACTGCCACGATGCCCACAACATCGGCACCCTGGGCAGCCTGCAACGCACCGAGCATCGCCTGAAGAACCCCGAGGTGTGCGGCCGTTGCCACGAGAAGGAAAAGGCCGAGTACATCGCGTCCATGCACGGCAAGGCGCTGCTGGAGAAGAAGGACATGAAGAGCGCGGTCTGCTCGGATTGCCACAGCACGCACAGCATCAGCTCCGCCAAGGGCGACCCGATGAAGCTGACCATCACCAAGAACTGCGGCAACTGCCATGAGAAGGAGCAGGAGACCTACTTCAATTCCTACCACGGCCAGGTCAACAAGCTCGGCTACACCAACACCGCCAAGTGCTACGACTGCCACGGCGGCCACAACATCAAGAACGTCAACGACCCCACCTCCACGGTACATCTCAACAATCGCCTGAAGACCTGCAACACCTGCCACAAGAACGCCAAGGAAGGTTTCCTCAGCTTCCACGCCCACGGCGACCCGAAGAACTTCGAGAAGTACCCCGACATCTACGTCGTCAGCCAGTTCATGCAGTACCTGATCTACGGCGTGATGATCTTCTTCTGGACCCACGTGATCCTATGGCTCTATCGCGAGCTCAAGGACCGCCTGCAGGGTTGCGGCCATGTGGAAGACGTGGAACATCCCGATACCGTGTTCTTCCGCCGCTTCCACCCGATCTGGCGCTGGATCCACGTGCTCTTCGCCATGAGCACCATGGTCCTGGTGATCACCGGCACCACCCTGCTGTTCTCCCACACCGACTGGGCCAAGGCCGTCATCACCCTGCTCGGCGGCCCCATCATCGAAGGGATCATCCACCGCACCGCGGCCACCCTCTGGGTCACGGTATTCCTCGGCCACATCGGCGTCGCCCTGTACAACATCTGGCGCAACCGCAAGACCTTCCGCTGGTTCGGCCCCACTTCATTGATCCCCAACTGGCAGGACCTGCACGACATCGTCCGCATGTACAAGTGGTTCCTCGGTTTCACCTCGCGGCCCAAGTTCGAGCGCTGGACCTACTGGCAGAAATTCGACTACTGGGCACCGTTCTGGGGCGCCACGGTCATCGGCCTGTCCGGGGTGATGATGTTCAACCCGACGCTGACCTCCCAGTTCCTGCCCGGCTGGGTATTCAACCTGGCCACCATCGTCCATGCCGAGGAGGCGCTGCTGGCCACGGTGTTCCTGTTCACGGTGCACTTCTTCAACGTGCACTTCCGGCCCGAGAAGTGGCCGCTCAGCACGACCATCTTCACCGGCGCCCTGCCCCTGGCGGAATTCAAGTACGAGCACACCCAGGAGTACGACCGGCTGGTGGCCAGCGGCGAACTGGAGAAGTATCTGGTCAAACGGCCGACCCGCACGGTGGAAAGCCTGTCCACCATCCTGTCCGCGACGCTCATCACGGCCGGCTTCCTGCTGCTGACCCTGGTGCTGATCGGCTACACCACCATGCACTGAACGGACGCCGCCAAAACCAAGGCCCGGACTGTCGCCAGTCCGGGCCTTTCTGCCACCAGAACCCCGCCGTAGGAGCGGGCTCCAGCCCCTACAAGGCCGCACCTACTGGCTGAAAAATTCCTTCACCTTGTGGCTACGGCCGCGCCTGCGGCGCTTAACGTTCGCTTCGCTCACGTTAGCCTGCGCCGCAAAGTCAAAGAATTTTACTAACCGAAACGGGCACCTTGTGGCTGCGGCCGGGCTATGCCCTTAACTTCGCTGCGCGAAGTTAGCCTGCGCCGCAAGGTGAAGGAGTTCTTCGCTTAGCCGAAGAACTCCTTCACCTTGTCCATGAACCCCTTGGCGCGGGGGTTGTGCTTGCCTTCCTGGCCGCAGCAGGTGTCGAACTCGCGCAGTAGTTCCTTCTGGCGCTCGGTCAGGTTGATCGGCGTTTCCACCACGACGTGGCAGTGCAGGTCGCCGGGCGCCTGGCTGCGCACGCCCTTGATGCCCTTGCCGCGCAGACGGAAGACCTTGCCGCTCTGGGTCTCGGACGGGATCTTGATGCTGGCCTGGCCGTCCAGGGTCGGGATGTTGATCTCGCCGCCCAGGGCCGCCGTGGCGAATGAGATCGGCATCTCGCAGTGCAGGTCGTTGTGGTCGCGGCTGAACACCGGGTGCGACTTGAGGTGGATCTGCACGTAGAGGTCGCCGGGCGGGCCGCCGTTGATGCCGGCCTCGCCCTCGCCAGCCAGGCGGATGCGATCACCCTCGTCGACGCCGGAGGGGATGCGCACCGACAAAGTCTTGTGCTGCTTGACCCGACCCTCGCCGTGGCAATGGGTACAGGGGTCGGCCACCACCCGGCCGCTGCCGTGGCAACGCGGACAGGCCTGCTGGATGGAGAAAAAACCCTGCTGCATGCGCACCTGGCCTTGACCGCCGCAGGTCGGACAGGTGACCGGCTCGGTACCCGGCTTGGCGCCACTACCGTGGCAGTGCTCGCATTCGGACAGGACCGGGATGCGGATCTTCGTCTCGGTGCCGCGCGCCGCCTCTTCCAGCGACAGCTCCAGGTTGTAGCGCAGGTCGGCGCCACGGTAGACGTGGGAGCGGCCGCGGCCGCCGCCGGCACCGCCGAAGATGTCGCCGAAGATGTCGCCGAAGGCGTCGGCGAAGTCGCGGAAGCCGGCCCCGCCGGCCCCCGCGCCACCCATGGAGGGGTCGACCCCGGCATGGCCGTACTGGTCGTAGGCGGCTCGTTTCTGGGCGTCGGACAGGATCTCGTAGGCCTCCTTGGCCTCTTTGAATTTCTCCTCGGAGGCCTTGTCACCCTGGTTGCGGTCAGGGTGGTGCTTCATGGCCAGTTTCTTGAAGGCCTTCTTGATCTCGTCTTCGGAGGCCCCCTTGGCGACGCCAAGTACCTCGTAATAATCCCGCTTTGACATGCATTCCCCAATCGGCAAAACGGCCGGGTTAAGGGGCAATACCCCTTCAACCCGGCCAGTTCACGGCGCCTGAACCGGCGTCCGGTGAACGTTACTTGTCCTTCACTTCCTCGAACTCGGCGTCGACCACATCGTCGTCGGACTTGGCAGCACCAGCGCCACCGGCCTCGGCGCCCGGCTGGCCACCCTGCTGGGCATACATCTGCTCGGCCAGTTTGTGGCTGGCCTCGCCCAGGGCCTCGGTCTTGGCGTCGATCTCGGCCTTGTCGCCGGACTTGATCGCGGCCTCGCAGGCGGTGATCGCCTCCTCGATCTTGGCCTTCTCGTCGGCCGTGACCTTGTCGCCGTAGTCCTTCAGGGCCTTCTTGACCGAGTGGACCATGGCATCGGCCTGGTTGCGCGCCTGCGCCATCTCGAAGGCCTTGTGGTCTTCGGCGGCATTGGCCTCGGCGTCCTTGACCATCTGCTGGATCTCGGACTCGGACAGGCCGGAGTTGGCCTTGATGGTGATCTTGGCTTCCTTGCCGGTACCCTTGTCCTTGGCCGAAACGTG
>JBAZLW010000025.1:0-16765 GCA_041650095.1 Hydrogenophilaceae bacterium
CCAGCACGGTCGCGCCGACGGCATGGCCATCCAGCGACTCGCCCGCTTCCGGCAGCAGGTCGAGAAAGGCGATCGCCAGCAGCAGGCCGACCGAGAAGCCGACCAGCTTGTGCGACATGTCCTTGAGTATGGTCAGTGACAACGTCGCGGCGGCGAGTACCGAAAGGACTCCTCCAGCCAGGTTCGCGAGGAGTATGTTGATCAGTGTCATGGCTAACTAGTTAATGCAACTGGGTTGCATGGTAAGCAAGGTGGCCGTTGAGTGCAATCGGGGTGCATCAGGCGCGACCGCTGCAACGTGGGCACAAGCCCTGGATGCTGAGTTCAGCCTTCTGATACTGGTAGCCCGGCGGCAGGTTGAAGGCAAAGGCCGGCTGCAGCTCGCTCAGGCAGAACACCTGGCCGCAGCGGGTACAGTGGAAATGGGCATGGCTGTGGTCTTCCCGGTCGACTGCATTGAAGCGCCAGGCCCGGTCGTCGCCGGCGATCTTGTGGGCCAGGCCCCGGGAGACCAGCCAGTCGAGCACCCGGTAAAGCGTGACCCGATCCGGGCAGGCATCGGCTGCCAGCCTGGCTTCTACCTCGGCGCGGGTCAGGGCGTGCGGCGCCGCCAGCAACACGTCCAGCACACGTACGCGCGCGGGGGTGGTGCGACCGAGGGGCTGGATCAGGGTTTCGCTACGACTGGTCATGACTCGATGTGCAAACTGGTTGCACGCAATTCTAGCCGGTCAGGCGGCCCGCGTCATGTCGGCGGCCCGTGCCCGCAATTGGCCGCAGCCGCCGTCGATATCCTGCCCGGCCGAGTTGCGCAGCTTGGTCAGGATGCCGCGACGATGCAGGTAGCCGGCCATCGCCTCGGCGCGCTCGCGGCTCGGCCGGCTGAACGCCATGCCCTCGACGGTGTTGTAGGGGATGAAATTCATCATCGCGTACTTTCCGGTCAGCAATCGGACGATTGCCTCCAGTTCCGCATCGCTGTCGTTGACGCCGGCGAGCAGGGTCCACTGGTACTGGATCGGATAGCCGGTGGAGCGGGCATAGCGTTCAGCCAGTTCAACAAGTTCGGCGGGGTCGATGCGCGGCGCCTTCGGCAGCAGCCGTGCGCGCAGGTCGGCATCGGTGCTATGCAGCGAGAGGGCCAGGGCCGGCTTCACCCGGCCCTCGGGCAGGCGTTCAAACACCCGGCGGTCGCCGACGGTCGAGAAGACCAGGTTCTTGTGCCCGATGCCGCCTTCGCTGCCGAGCAGGTCGATCGCCTCCAGGACGTTGTCCAGGTTGTGGGCCGGTTCGCCCATGCCCATGAAGACGACTTTCCTGACCGGCCGGTGGCGGCGGGCGAGCACCACCTGGGCGACGATCTCGGCGCTGCCGAGCTGGCGCAGCAGGCCGTCCCGGCCGGTCATGCAGAACAGGCAGCCGACCGCGCAGCCGACCTGGCTCGATACGCACAGGCCGTCGCGCGGCAACAGCACGCTCTCGACCGTCTGGCCATCGGCCAGTTCGACCAGCAGCCGGGCCGAGCCATCCTCGCCGGGGTGTTCGGAACGCAGGCGGGCAAGGCTGTCCAGTTCGGCGACCAGATCCGGCAGGGCGTTGCGCAGGTCGAGCGGGAAGTAGTCCTCGGCCCGGCTGTGCCGCTTGTCGAACGAGCGCACCTGGCTCCAGGCCCTGAGCACCCTCTGTTCATGGCCGGATTTCGCGCCCAAGGCGCGCAGACGTTGGCGGAGTTGTTCGATACGCATGAGGGGGCGAATCCTAGCATCGCCCGATGTGGCCGGATACTGGTGCGGTTTCCTCAGTAGTCCGGGAAACGGCCGGAATACTGGGTCATCGGCACCTTGACGCTGGTCACATTGAAGGGGACGCCATCGACCAGCGCGGCAACCGCGATCACGGCCGCCTCTGCGGTGGCCGGCCGCCCGGTCTTCCCCTTGAAGCGCAGGGCCACCTTTGAATCGAAATCCCAATAGTCGGTCCAGTTCATCTCGCCTTCGAACACGAGCGGAACCCTGGTGGCGGCGGGCGCCAGCTTGTTGGCATAGGGGTTGGTCGCGCTGCCGGAGGGGGAACCCTTGACCGGTTTCAGCTCGCCAAGCAGGTACACGCCGTAATTGCCGAGGGCGTCGTTCTGGCCGCTCACCCGCTGATCGATCGGCACGGACCGGCCCGTACTCGCCTCGTCTATGGCGGTACGCAAGCCCGGCGAGTAGGCCGTCGTCTCGAACAGGTCGATGTAGGTCGGCATCCGCTTCATCTCTTCTAGCGTAAGTTCGTAGTCCTTGCCCTGGCCCTCGATGTAGTGTTCCAGCAGCACCCGCTTCATCGGGTCGTTGCTGGCGAACCACTTCGCCAAGGCGTCGAAGGGCAGCATGGCGCCGAACCGGTGTTCGCTGCTGAAGGCGTAGTGCGCAGATGACATGTTCTTGACCCGCTGGTCCAACGCCTCGGCGATCGGCAAGGCGCCGCCCCCCTTCTTGCCGAAATAGACGTCGGCCAGGAAGCCCAGTCCTTCGTTCTGGAGCATTTGGTACAAGGCCACCGTATCGAGTACCCAGCCGGCGCCGTCACCCAGCGCTGAAAACAGGTTGCCCAGCGTCTGGCCGATCGGTCCCGGGGCATCGGATGCCGTGCGATTGAGCGTGCCCGGATCGATCGGCGGATGGCAGAACGAAAGGCAGGTCGGCTGGTTGAATCGCATGTTGGCCATCGGATTCTCCCTGACATGGGTGGTCGAACTGCAGCGGGGCGCGGTTGCAACCGGGAAAATTCAGTATTGATGATGCCGCTATGCGGGTCAACCACGCCGGCTTGGCGGGAACCGGCTATTGCCGCCAGATCAGGAACACGCTGGGCCGCTTGTGCAGGTCCGGAAAGGCAAGACGCCACTCGGCCACGGTCCTGGTGGCGATGAATTCCGAGGCCAGGGTCAGGTCACAGGCGACACAGACCAGGGTGTCGTCCCGGCAGGCTGCCAGGATGCCTTCCAGCATGGCGTTGTTGCGGTATGGCGTCTCGATGAAGGCCTGGGCGGCATCGTCGCGCCCGGCCTGCTGTTCCAGTTCCTTCAGGGCCCTGGTCCGCTCCTCCGGTTTCGCCGGCAGGTAGCCGTGGAAGGTGAAACGCTGACCGACCAGGCCGGAGGCCATCAGGGCCAGCAGGATGGAGGAGGGGCCGACCAGGGGCTTGACCCGGATGCCGGTGCGGTGGGCCAGGCGGACCAGGTTGGCGCCGGGGTCGGCCACGGCGGGGCAGCCGGCCTCGGACAGCAGGCCGACGTCGTGGCCGGCCAGCAGCGGGGCCAGCAGGCCCTGCAGTTCGCTGTCACGGGTGTGCTCGTTGAGTTCGGCCAGGGTGAGCTGCTGCAGCGGCGTGGCGGTGCCGACCTGTTTGAGGAAGGCGCGCGCGGTCTTCGGGTGTTCGACGACGAAATGGCTCAACGCGGCCGCAATGCGCCGGGTTTCTTCCGGCAGTACCAGGTCGAGCGCGGTTTCCCCGAGCGGAGTCGGGATCAGGTAGAGGCTGCCGGTCGCCACGTCAGCACGTCCAGGCCTTCGTTGGCCAGCATCTCGGTCAGCTTGATCAGGGGCAGGCCGACCAGGGCGTTGGGGTCTTCGGTCTCGTAGCGGGCGATCAGGGCGATACCGAGCGATTCGCTTCTCGCGCTGCCGCAACAGTTGTAGGGCTGGTCGCGGCGCAGGTAGGCCTCGATCTGGGCATCGCTGTAATCGCGCATGACCAGGCGCACCGGCACGTTGGCGGTCTGCACCGAGCCGGTCCGGGCGTTGAGCAGGGTCAGGGCAGTGTGGAACTCCAGGGTCTTGCCGCGCATGGACTGGAGTTGCGCCACCGCCTTGTCGTGCGTGCCGGGCTTGCCGAGCTGACGCCCTTCGAGTAGGGCGACCTGGTCGGAACCGATGACCAGGGTATCGGGGAATTTCTCCGCCACGGCCCGGGCCTTGCGTACCGACAGGCGCTGTGCGGTGTCGTCCGGCGACTCGCCGGCCAGCGGCGTCTCGTCGACATCCGGCGCGGCGACCTCGAAGGGCACGCCGAGCCGGGCCAGGAGTTCGCGCCGATAGGGCGAGGTGGAGGCGAGTACGAGTTTCATGATTAAGAAAGGTTCAAGACTCAAGATTCAAGATGCAAGGAAAAGTCCACATGCCTTGCACCTTGCACCTTGATATCTGCCGTTATTCCGGCTGGATCTCGACCAGGACCTGGTCCGGGGTGACGGCATCGCCCTTGGCCACGTACACCGCGACCACGGTGCCGGATACGGCTGCCTGGACCTCGTTTTCCATCTTCATCGCCTCGATGATGAGGATGCCGTCGCCGGCCTTGACCTTGTCGCCGACCTTGACCTTGACGTCGACGATGGTGCCCGGCATGGCGGTAGTGACATGGCCGGCATGGCTGGGGCGCGGACGCTTGCCGCCGGCCGCCGGACCGGGCTTGTCACTGCTCTTGCGCGCCGTGCTGGCGCCGGCGGTGAGTTCGATTTCGTCCAGGGTCTCCACCAGCACTTCTTCCGAGACGCCGTCGATATGGACGTAGAACGGCCGCTCGGTGTCGTCGCCGCGGCCGCTGCCGGTGATGCGGATGTGGTAGGTCTCGCCGTGCAGGGTGACGTTGAACTCGTTCGGCGCGTAGACGGACGGCGAGGCGGCCGCTTCCTTGGCCTCGGGCGGCAGCAGGGGCTCCGGGGTCAGGCTGTTGGCGGCACGTTCCTGCAGGAAGGCGCGGCCGAGGTCCGGGAACATGGCGTAGGTCAGCACGTCCTCGTCGGTCTTGGCCAGCCCCTCGATATCGCCGCGCAGCTTGTCGAGCTCGTCGCTGATCTGGTCGGCCGGCCGGCAGGTGATGACCTCCTGGTCGCCCACGGCCATCTTGCGGACTTCCTCGTTGACCGCACCGGGGGCCCGGCCATAGCGGCCGAGCAGGTAGTTCTTGACCTCGTTGGTGACCGATTTGTAGCGGCCGCCGGTGAGGACGTTGAGTACGGCCTGGGTGCCGACGATCTGCGAAGTCGGGGTGACCAGCGGGGGATAGCCGAGGTCCTCGCGCACCCGGGGGATCTCCAGCATCACTTCGTCCATGCGGTTGAGCGCGCCCTGTTCCTTCAACTGGTTGGACAGGTTGGAGATCATGCCGCCGGGCACCTGGGAGGTGAGGATACGGGTGTCGACCAGATGGGTGTCCATCTCGAACTGCCAGTATTTTTTGCGCACCTCGCGGAAATAGCTGGCGATCTCCTGCAGCAGGGGCAGGGACAGGCCGGTGTCGTACTCGGTGCCCTGCAGGGCGGCGACCAGGCTTTCCGTGGTGGCATGGCTGGCGCCCTCGGAGAAGGCCGAGTTGCAGCAGTCGATGATGTCGACGCCGGCCTCCACCGCCTTCATGTGCACCATGGCGGAGAGGCCGGCGGTGGCGTGGCTGTGGGTGTTGACCGGCAGGCTGGTGACGCCCTTGATGGCCTTGACCAGTTCGAAGGCGGTGTAGGGCGTAAGCAGGCCGGCCATGTCCTTGATGGCGATCGAATCGACGCCCATCTCGGTCAGTTCCTTGGCCATGGCGACGAAGTAGGGGATGTCGTGGACCGGGCTGACGGTATAGGAGATGGCACCTTGGGCATGCTTGCCGGACTTCTTCACCGCCTCGATGGCGACTTGCATGTTGCGGATGTCGTTCATGGCGTCGAACACCCGGAACACGTCGACGCCGTTGTCGGCCGCCTTCTGCACGAAGGCGCGCACCACGTCGTCGGCATAATGCCGGTAGCCGAGCAGGTTCTGGCCGCGCAGCAGCATCTGGATGCGGGTGTTGGGCAGGGCGCGGCGCAGGCGCTTCAGGCGCTCCCACGGGTCTTCCTTGAGGAAGCGCACGCAGGAGTCGAAGGTGGCGCCGCCCCAGGCCTCCAGCGACCAGAAACCGACCTGATCGAGCTTGCCGCAGATCGGCAGCATGTCGTCGGTCCGCATCCGGGTGGCGATGAGGGATTGGTGGCCGTCGCGCAGGACGAGGTCGGTGACTTGAACTTTTGCCATTTCTATAGACTTCCTGGGTTTACATGTCGAGGTGCGCGGGCCGTTTACATGCCCAGATGGGCTGCCAGGGCGGCCGAGATCGCCGCCGCCGTCAATTCGGGCGGGCGGCGCACGTGATAGTTGATCAGTTCCGGATGCGCCTCGACGAAGCCGGTGTTGAAACGGCCGGAACGGAACTCGTCGTTGCCGAGGATTTCCTTGTAATACGGAATGGTGGTCTTGACGCCGTAGACCACCATGTCGTCGAGTGCGCGCTTGCCGCGTTCGACTACGCTGTGCCAGTCGAGCGCCCAGACGATCAGTTTGGCGCACATGGAATCGTAGTAGGGCGGGATGACATAGCCGGAATACATGGCGGCATCGACGCGGACGCCGGGCCCACCCGGGGCGTAGTAGCGGGTGATGCGGCCGAAGCTGGGCAGGAAGCCGTTCTTGGGGTCTTCGGCGTTGATCCGGAACTCCATGGCGAAACCGCGGTAGCGGATCTCTTCCTGCTTGTATTGCAGCGGCAGGCCGTCGGCGATGCGGATCTGCTCCTGGACGACGTCGATACCGGTGATCTGCTCGGTGATGCAATGCTCGACCTGCAGTCGGGTGTTCATCTCCATGAAGTAGAACTGGTTGTCCTTGTCGAGCAGGAACTCCACCGTGCCAGCGTTGACGTAGCCGACCGCCTTGGCGGCACGCACGGCCAGCTTGCCGATGTATTCGCGCTGGGCCTCGGTCAGTTGCGGCGAGGGGGCGATCTCGATCAGCTTCTGGTTGCGCCGCTGGATCGAGCAGTCGCGCTCGTACAGGTGCACGCAATTGCCGTGGCTATCGCCGATCACCTGCACCTCGATGTGCTTGGGGTTGACCACGCACTTCTCGATGAACACCTCGGGCTTGCCGAAGGCCTTGCTGGCCTCGGACACCACGCGCTCGTAGTTCTTCAGCAGGTCGTCCTCGGAGTCGCACCGGCGGATGCCGCGACCGCCGCCGCCGTTGGTGGCCTTGAGCATGACCGGATAGCCGATCCTGCCGGCCAGGCTGCGCGCCTCCTCGACGTTTTCCAGGTTGTGGTCCGAGCCCGGCGTGACCGGGATGCCGGCCTTGATCATGGCCTGGCGGGCCATGATCTTGTCGCCCATCTGGCGGATCACCGAGGGTGACGGGCCGATGAACTTGATCCCGCGCCGGCCGCAGACCTCGGCCAGGACCGGGTTTTCCGACAGGAAGCCATAACCCGGATGGAGTGCGTCGCAGCCGGAGGCGACCGCCAGATTGACTATGTTGTGGGCATTCAGGTAGCCCACCACCGGGTCGGAGCCGATGTTGTAGGCTTCATCCGCCTTCTTGACATGCAGGGCGTGGCGATCCGCGTCGGTATAGATGGCGACCGAACGGATGCCCAGTTCGCGACAGGCACGAATGATCCGGACCGCGATTTCACCACGGTTGGCTACGAGTATCTTTTTGATCATGGCGGCAAATAGTTCAGCGGCAGTGGGCGCCTGTTCAGCTTCTCTTGGGAAGCGCCCGTTGAATGTCGATAGTCTATCCGGAGTATGCCCGATTGTCGCTCTGGCGCGGGCATCGGGACAATCCAGCGCCCGGATTGGCTTTGACATATAAAGTCCGTAAGAATATCATTCCACGCTTATGTCTGCACGACCGACGTTGGATTCCATGCGCTTTGCGCGTGCTGGCGAGGACCAGTCGGGCGAGGTACGCCTCTCCGACCTGACCCGCTTGGCCGATGTCCTGGTTTCGGATGATGGCGCGGTGAGTTATCGGATACGCGGCGGCACGTCAGCCGGCCGGCCCATCCTCAAACTGGATGTGGATACGGCGGTGATGCTGATTTGCCAGTCGTGCCTGGAGCCCTACCGGCAGGAAATGCGGATCAGCCGGGTGTTCCCGGTGGCGCGCGACGAGAAGCAGTTGGACCTTTGGGAGCGGGACGATCCGCTCCTCGATGCCCTGGTCGCCGATCCGGAACTGGATGTGCTGACGTTGGTGGAAGACGAGATTCTGCTTAGTCTGCCCGTGGTGCCCCGGCATGCCGAGGGCGAATGTGGGTTGGCTGGCTTTTAAGATAATTGCAAGGAGCATGAAATGGCTGTTCAACAAAACAAGAAATCCCCGTCCAAGCGTGGTATGCATCGCGCCCATGACTTCCTGACCAACCCGCCCACCGCGGTCGAGCCGACCACCGGCGAGGTGCACCTGCGCCACCACGTCAGCCCGAGCGGCTATTACCGTGGCCGCAAAGTGGTCAACACCAAGGCCGATAACTCCTGATATCTTCAAGCTAGCGATGTCCGTCTCTCGGGGCGGGCATGGCGCCCATGCGCGAAGTTACCATTGCCATTGATGCCATGGGGGGCGACCACGGTCCCCATGTCACCGTTCAGGCCGCCTTGGATGTGCTCCGTCAGTTCGAGGGGGTCAACATCATCCTGGTGGGCCTGGAGGATGTGCTTGTTGCCGAGTTGCTGGCTCGCAAGGCCGCGACCGATACCCGCCTGCGCATTCATCATGCATCCGAAATCGTCTCCATGGACGACCCCCTGACGGTCGCGCTGCGCGGCAAGAAGGATTCCTCCATGCGGGTCACCGCCAACCTGGTCAAGCGTGGCGAGGCCGATGCCGGTGTCTCGGCCGGCAATACCGGCGCCCTGATGGCGGTCTCCCGTTTCGTCCTCAAGACCCTGCCGGGCATAGACCGGCCCGCCATCGCCACCACGTTGCCCAGTCATAATGGCCGAACCTACGTGCTCGACCTCGGCGCCAACGTCGATTGCACGGCCGAACATCTGCTCCAGTTCGGCATCATGGGCGCGGCCCTGGCCTCTGTGGCGGAACACAAGGAAACCCCCGCGGTCGGCTTGCTCAACATCGGTGAAGAGGCGATCAAGGGCAATGACATCGTCAAGCAGGCGGGCGAGTTGCTCAAGGGCAGTGGCCTCAATTTTTACGGCAATATCGAAGGCGACGACATCTACAAGGGCACCGTCGACGTGGTGGTATGCGACGGTTTCGTCGGCAATGTCGCGCTCAAGGCCTCCGAAGGTCTGGCCAAGTTGATCGCCGAGGAACTCCGCCACGCCTTCAAGAAGAACATTTTCACCCGCCTGGCCGGCCTGATTGCCTTGCCGGTCATCCGTGCCTTCAAGCGCAAGATGGATCCGCGCGCCTACAATGGCGCCTCGCTGCTCGGCCTGAACGGCATCATCATCAAGAGCCATGGCTCAGCCGATGTGTTCGGGTTCCAGCGGGCCATACTGCGTGCGGTCGAGGAAGTGCGCGGCGGCTTGTTGCGCCGCATCGCCGATCAGGTTCATAAGCACCATGGCGAGAACAACACCCTAGGAGACGCTGCGTGAGCGGTGACCATAGACTGTATTCCCGAGTGGCCGGAACCGGCAGCTACCTGCCCAGCCGCATCGTGACCAATGCCGATCTGGAAAAGTTGATTGAAACCACCGACGAATGGATCGTCGAGCGGACCGGCATCCGCCAGCGCCACCAGGCCGGTGAGGGTGAACTGACCAGTGATCTGGCCTTGAAGGCGGCCGAAAAGGCGATCGAGGCCGCCGGCATCGAGCCCTCCGATCTTGGGTTGGTGGTGGTCGCCACCACGACCTCGGACCGCATCTTCCCCAGTACCGCCTGTGTCCTGCAAGCCAAACTGGGCATCGAAAACGGTTGTCCGGCCTTCGATGTGCAGGCGGTCTGCAGCGGCTTTGTCTACGCCATGACCATGGCGGACCAGTTTATCCGCTCCGGCCAGGTGAAATATGCCCTGGTGGTCGGCGCCGAGACTCTGTCGCGCATTACCGACTGGAGCGATCGCGGCAACTGCATGCTCTGGGGCGACGGCGCCGGCGCGGTGGTGCTTTCTGCCAGCGAGGAGCAGGGCATCATCTCCACCCACATTCATGCCGACGGCCGCTACCAGGATCTGTTGTTCGTCGATGGCGGGGTTTCCCTGAAATCGGAGGGCGCCTGCCATATGCGCATGTCCGGCAACGCGGTGTTCAAAATGGCCGTGAAGACGCTGGACGCCATCGTTGACGAGACCCTGGAGGCGAATGGACTGGCCAAGAGCGACATCGACTGGCTGGTGCCGCATCAGGCCAATATCCGCATCATCCAGGCCACCGCCAAGAAACTGGGCATGGCCATGGATAACGTGGTGGTCACCGTTGACCGGCACGGCAACACCTCGGCCGCCTCCATTCCTTTGGCCTTCGATACCGCCGTCCGCGACGGCCGCATCAAGCGCGGCGAGACCGTATTGATGGAGGCCTTTGGTGGTGGTTTCACCTGGGGTTCGGTGCTGCTCCGTTTTTGATATTCAGGTTTAACAAAATGACGTTAGCTATTGTATTTCCAGGACAGGGATCCCAATCTGTAGGTATGATGTCTGCCTATGGCGAGGCCGCCGCAATCCGTGACACCTTCGCCGAGGCCTCGGATGCACTGGGTTTCGATCTGGCCAAAATGGTTGCCGAAGGCCCCGCCGAACTGCTCAACCAGACTGTCAACACCCAGCCGGCCATGTTGGCCGCAGGTGTCGCCGTCTACCGGCTCTGGCTCGCCCAGGGCGGCGCCCGGCCGGCCCTGATGGCCGGCCACAGCTTGGGCGAATACACGGCCCTGACCTGTGCGGGCGCAATCGATTTCGCCGACGCCCTGAGGCTGGTGCGCCTGCGCGCAGAGGCCATGCAGTCGGCCGTGCCGGAAGGTGTGGGTGGCATGGCCGCCATCCTGGGACTGGATGACGACGGCGTGCGCGCAGTCTGTGCCGAGGCGGCCCAGGGCGAGGTCCTGGCGGCGGTGAACTTCAATTCGCCCGGACAGGTGGTGATCGCCGGCAACAAGGCTGCGGTCGAGCGCGGCTGCGCCCTGGCCAAGGAGAAGGGCGCCAAGCGGGCCCTGCCGTTGCCGGTCTCGGTACCCTCGCACTGCGCCCTGATGAAGCCGGCGGCCGAGAAACTGCTCGTCGCCATGAACGCCATCGTGTTCAGGGCACCTAGCGTGCCGGTGATCCACAATGCCGATGTCGCCGCCCACAGTGATCCGGCGGCCATCCGCGATGCCTTGGCAGGACAACTGTACAGTCCGGTGCGTTGGGTCGAATCCATGCAGGCCTTTGCCGCCCAGGGGGTGACCCGGATCGCCGAATGCGGCCCCGGCAAGGTGCTGGCCGGGCTCAACAAGCGGATACTGGCCGACGTGCCGACCCTGGCGCTGGCGGATGCCGCTGCGCTGGCCGAGGCACTGAAACAATAAGGAGTGATGGAGATGCAAGGAAAGATCGCACTGGTCACCGGCGCCAGCCGGGGGATCGGCCAGGCCATACTGCATGAACTGGCCCGCCGCGGCGCCTACGCCATCGGCACCGCCACCAGCGAGTCCGGCGCCGCTGCCATCGGCGCGGCCCTGGCCGAGGCCGGCCTGAAGGGCGAGGGCAGGATGCTCAACGTCAACGAGGCGGCCGCCTGCGACGCCTTGGTCGACGACATCGTCAAGGCACACGGCAAGCTAGACATCCTGGTCAACAACGCCGGCATCACCCGCGACACCCTGCTGATGCGCATGAAGGAGGAGGACTGGGATGCCGTCATCCAGACCAACCTGACCTCCGTTTTCAGGCTGTCCAAGGCGGCGATCAAGCCGATGATGAAGGCCAGGATCGGCCGCATCGTCAGCATCGCCTCCGTGGTCGGCGCCATGGGCAACCCCGGCCAGACCAACTACGCCGCCGCCAAGGCCGGCATGATGGGCTTCAGCAAGTCTCTGGCCAAGGAAGTCGGCAGCCGCGGCATCACTGTCAACTGCGTGGCGCCTGGTTTCATCGACACCGACATGACCCGTGCCCTGCCGGATACCCAGCGCCAGGCCCTGTTGCAGCACATCCCGCTCGGCCGTCTCGGCGGTGTTGAAGACATCGCCCAGGCGGTGGCCTTCCTGTCTTCCGACCAGGCCGGCTACATCACCGGTACCACGATGCATGTGAACGGCGGCATGTACATGGATTGACAGGGGTTTTCGGCGATTTTCCCGGGAAGGGGGAATTTGCTAGAATGCAACCCGATTTTCCACCGGTTCCGGATGGTTGCGCTAACCTCCGGGGCCTTATCCTTACCCTTTAGGGAGTCTTACCCAAATGAGCGATATCGAACAGCGTGTCAAGAAAATTGTAGCCGAGCAACTGGGCGCCAACGAAGCGGACGTCAAGCTGGAGTCCTCCTTCGTCAACGACCTGGGTGCCGACTCTCTCGACACGGTGGAACTGGTGATGGCCCTCGAAGAAGAGTTCGAGTGTGAGATCCCCGACGAAGATGCCGAGAAGATCACCACCGTTCAGCAGGCAGTCGACTACGTCAACGCCCACCTGGGCTGAAACCAACCGCGCGGGTAGCCATTTGTCCAAACGCAGAGTCGTTGTAACCGGCCTGGGGATCATCTCCCCGGTCGGCAATTCCGTCGCCGAGGCCTGGCAGAACCTGACCGCCGGCCGTACCGGCATCGGGCGCATCAGCAAGTTCGATGCCTCCGCAATGGCCTCCCAAATCGCCGGCGAGGTCAAGGGTTTCGACGTGACCAAGTATCTGTCGGCCAAGGAAGCGCGCCGGATGGATACCTTCATCCATTACGGCCTGGCGGCCGGTATCGATGCCATCAAGGATTCCGGTATCGAGATCACCGACGCCAACCGCGAGATGATCGGCGTCAACATCGGCTCCGGCATCGGCGGCCTGCCTCTGATCGAGGACACCCACACCACCTACATGGCGGATGGGCCGCGCAAGATTTCGCCCTTCTTCATCCCGGGTTCGATCATCAACATGATCTCCGGCAACCTGTCGATCATGTTCGGTCTGCAAGGGCCCAACCTGGCGATGGTGACGGCATGCAGCACGGGTACCCATGCCATCGGCGAGTCGGCCCGGATGATCGAGTATGGCGACGCCGACATGATGATCGCCGGCGGTGCCGAGGCGACCGTCTGCCCGCTCGCGATCGGCGGCTTCTCCGCCGCCCGTGCGCTGTCCACCCGCAACGACGACCCGGCCACGGCCTGTCGTCCTTGGGACAAGGACCGCGACGGCTTCGTCCTGGGCGAGGGCGCCGGCGTCCTGGTGCTGGAAGAGTATGAGCACGCCAAGGCACGCGGTGCGCGCATCTACTGCGAGCTGGCCGGCTACGGCAAGGGCGCCGATGCCTACCACATGACGGCCCCGCTCGAAGATGGTTCCGGCGCCGCGCGGACGATGCGGAATGCCCTGCGGGTCGCCGGTGTCAATCCGGATGAAGTGGATTACATCAACGCCCATGGCACCTCGACCCCGCTGGGCGACCTGGCCGAAACCAAGGCGGTCAAGCTGGTTCTGGGCGACCACGCCTACAAGACCATGGTCAGTTCGACCAAGTCGATGACCGGCCACCTTCTGGGCGCCGCCGGCGGTGTGGAAGCAGTGTTCTCCGCGCTTACCGTGGCCAATCAGGTGGTTTCCCCGACCATCAACCTGTTCGAGGCGGGCGAGGGCTGCGATCTGGACTACGTGGCCAATACGGCACGCGAGGCCAGGGTCAATATCGCCGTTTCCAACTCCTTCGGCTTCGGCGGCACCAACGGCAGCATCGTGTTCCGCCGGGTTTGATGGCATGCCGGACCAGCCCGTCCGGCATCTTTCTCCCCAACCACCATGATGTCGCCCGAACCGCTGGTATTGCTGAACGGTTCCCCCGCAGCATTGCTGTCGCCGCTCGACCGCGGCCTGGCCTTCGGTGACGGGGTCTTCCGCACCCTGCGCCTGGAGGCCGGCGAACCGGTCTGGTGGCTCGACCACTACGCCAAGCTGGCGGCGGATTGCCGGCAACTGCAACTGGATTGCCCGACCCGGACCGAATGGGAACAGGACATCGCCTGGGTGGCCGCCAGGCAACCCGATGCGGTCGTGAAACTGATCGTCACCCGCGGCCCCGGCCCGCGCGGCTACCGGATCCCGGAGGCGCTGCTGCCGACCCGGGTCACCATCGCCTCGCCCTTGCCTGATTTTTCCGACCCGGTTGCGACCACCGGCGCCGTGGTACGGATCTGCGATCTGCGGCTCGGCCACCAGCCCCACTTGGCCGGGGCCAAGCATCTAAATCGGCTGGAAAACGTCCTCGCACGGATGGAATGGAACGATTCGGAGATCGACGAGGGCATCCTGCTGGACGGCGACGACCAAGTCATATCCGGAGTCATGACCAACCTGTTCATCCGCCGCGACGGCATCTGGCAGACGCCGTCGCTGAGCCGCTGCGGCGTCGCCGGGGTGACCCGGGGCAGGCTGATGTCTATCCTTGCCGCGCAGGAAGTCCGGTTCGGGCTGGCTGACCTGATGCAGGCCGACGCCATCCTGCTGAGCAACAGCCTGATCCGGGTGCGCTGGGTGGCGCGGCTCGGTGAACGCCGCTGGCCTCGTCCGGCCGATTTCGACCCTTTGCTGGAGAAGCTGTGCTCAGGCGCCTGAATGCCATCCTGTCCTTGATCGTACTGGCCGGCCTGGCCTGGCTGGGCTGGTATGCCAGCACGCCGGTCACCCCGGCGCAATTGCCGGCCGAGTTCTCCATCGCGCCCGGCACCCACCTGCGCGGTGCGGCACAGCAGTTCGAAGCCTTGGGGCTGATCGACCAGCCGACCGCCTTCGTGTTGCTCGGCCGCCTGCTCGGCCAGGCCGGCAAGGTCAAGGCCGGCAGCTACCTGCTGGACCAGCCGCTGTCGCCCTATCAACTGCTCAACAAGGTTACCCTGGGCGAGACCCTGCTCGCCAAGGTCACCGTGATCGAAGGCTGGAGCTTCGCCCAGATGCGTGCCGCAATCGATGCCAACCCGCACCTGCGCCACGATAGCGCCGGCATGTCGGACGCCGATCTGCTCAAGGCCATCGGCGCGACCGAGGCCCACCCTGAAGGGCTGTTCTTTCCGGACACCTATTTCTTCGATGCCGGCGCCAGCGACCTGGACCTCTATCGCCGCGCCTATCACACCCTGGTGGGCAAACTGGCCAGCGCCTGGCAGGGCAGGGTGGCCGGACTGCCCTATGCCTCGCCCTACCAGGCGCTGATCATGGCCTCGATCGTCGAGAAGGAGACCGGCGCCCCGGACGAGCGGCCGCTGATCGCCGCCGTCTTCCTCAACCGGCTGCGCATCGGCATGCGCCTGCAGACCGATCCGACCGTGATCTATGGCCTGGGCGAGCGCTATGACGGCAACCTGCGCAAGGTCGACTTGCTGACCGACACGCCTTACAACAGCTACACCCGGGCCGGCCTGCCGCCGACCCCGATCGCCTTGCCGAGCGAGGCGGCCATCGACGCCGTGCTGCACCCGGACAGCAGCCGGGCCCTCTATTTCGTCGCCAAGGGTGGCGGCCGGCACCAGTTTTCCAATACCCTGGACGAGCATAACCGGGCGGTGGACCGCTACCAGCGTGGAGGCAGAGGATGAAAGGCCTGTTCCTCACCCTTGAAGGCGTCGACGGCGCCGGCAAGAGCAGCCACGTCGAATGGCTGGCGGCGCATTTTCGCGCCAGGGGGCGCTGCGTGCTGTTCACCCGCGAGCCGGGCGGCACGCCGCTGGGCGAGAAGCTGCGCGAGATCGTCCTGCACGACGCCATGCACCCGGAAACCGAGGCTTTGATCATGTTCGCCGCCCGGCGGGAACACGTCGAGCAGGTCATCCGGCCGGCCCTGGCGCGTGGCGAGGTGGTGATCTCGGATCGTTTCACTGATGCCAGCTTCGCCTACCAGTGCGGCGGCCGAGGCTTGCCCGAGGCGCGCCTGGAGATATTGGAAAACTGGGTGCATGGCGACTTGCAGCCTGACCTGACGCTGCTGTTCGATGTGCCAGGCGAAATCGCCCAGGCTCGCCTGGGCGCCGCGCGCGAGCCGGACCGCTTCGAGCGCGAGCGGATGGACTTCCATACCCGGGTCCGCGAGGCCTACCTGCGCCGGGCGGAACGTTACCCGAACCGGATCAGGGTGATCGACGGTAGCCGCACGCTTGCAGAAGTACGCGAGCAACTGGCGGCGATCCTGGAGCCGTGGTGAGCCTGCACCCCTGGAATCGCGACCTCTGGCAGGAACTGACCGGCGACCGTGCCCGCCTGCCCCATGCCCTGCTGCTGTATGGCCCCAGGGGCATCGGCAAGCGCGAGTTCGCCGCCGGTCTGGCGCAATGGCTGCTCTGCGAGTCGCCCGGCCCGGATGGCGCCTGCGGCCATTGCAAGTCCTGCGGCTGGTATGAGCAAGGCGCCCACCCGGATTTCAAGCTGGTTGAACCGGCCGCAGAATCCGTGCGCGAGGATGAGCTTGGCAAGAAGGGCGGAAAATACATAACCATAAATGAAATCAGAAGTCTGGGAGATTTCCTTGGTTTGGTCTCTCATCAAGGGGGCTGGCGCGTGGTGGTCGTCCAGCCGGCCGAACTGCTCAACGCCGCGGCCGCCAACGCACTCTTGAAAACGCTCGAGGAACCGCCCGCCAACGTCCTGATTGTATTGGTTGCGCATCAGCCGAGACGGTTGCCGGCCACCGTGCGCTCGCGCTGTCGCAAGCTTGCAGTCGGCTTGCCCGCCAGCGAGCAGGCGCGTGCCTGGCTGGCGGAGCAGGGCATGCAGGCGCCGATGGCGATACTGGACGAGGTGGGCGGCGCACCTCTGCTGGCCATCGAATGC
>JBAZLW010000026.1:0-16296 GCA_041650095.1 Hydrogenophilaceae bacterium
GCCCAGACCGAGCCGGTCCAGGTTTTCGCGGGCGCAGGTCAGGGCACGGTCATCGAGGTCGGTCGCCACGACGTGCAGAATGCCCCGTCGGGCCAGGAGTGCGGCCAGGACACCGGTGCCGGTGCCAATATCGAACGCCAGTGAGGTTGCGGGCAGCGGTGCCTCGGCCACCAGGCTAACGTACTCGCCGCGTATCGGCGCAAACACGCCGTAGTGCGGGTGGATTCGTTCCCCCAGGGCAGGGATCATGACCCCTTTCCGACGCCACTCGTGCGCACCAATCAAGCCGAGCAACTCTCTTAGCGACACCACGGAGGCCCCCGCTCCTGGCGGCCCATAGGCCTCCGCACAGGCCTCCCGCAGATCGGGGGCGCGCCGTAACGGGATGCTGTAGTCGCTCTCCAGGGGCAGCAGCAGCATCGCCAGGATCCGCGCGCGTCGGGCTTGTGCCTGCCGATGCAGGTGGAATGCCTCGGCCGGCGAGGTGGCCATGGCGCTTGTTGCCTTGGCCTGCTTGCGGGGCTTGCGTTCGGCACGCCGCATCAGTGCATGCAGCAACTGTTTTGCATTTTGGAAATCGCCACGCCAGAGCAGCGCAGTCCCCTCGCAAGCGAGACGATAAGCGGCATCGGCGCTGGTTTGATCGTCGCCGATGACCACGTGCCGGGGCGGCGGGTGCCCGCTCTCCGAACGCCAGCGCGCCGAACGGGTCGAGCCTGCCTCGGTCCAGTGCATGTCCGGAAATCCTCCTGAGCTGATATTCATGCCTGGCCCTTTATCCTTCCTGAGGAAACACTGTGCAGGCCTAATGCCCTGGCAAATGAAAAAAGCCCGGTTACGGGCCTTTCTCATTATTTCAGTCAGTAATTTTTCACCGACTTGGCACAGTTTTCACTATCTGTGTCACCTGACAACCTCAGACGTCCAGGTTGCGGACACCGAGGGCATTGGTTTCGATGAAGTTGCGTCTTGGCTCCACTTCCTCGCCCATCAGGGTGGTGAATATTTCATCGGCTGCGATGGCGTCCTCGATCTGTACCTTGAGTAGCCGGCGCACCTGCGGATCCATGGTGGTTTCCCAGAGTTGGTCCGGGTTCATTTCGCCGAGACCCTTGTAGCGCTGGATGCCCAGATTCCGCTTGGCGTCTTCCAGCAGCCATTCCAGGGCCTGCTTGAAATCATAGGCCGCGGCACGGGCCTCGCCGCGGCGGATTTCGGCGCCAGGGCCGATCAAGCCGGCCAGCAAACCGGCGGTACGTTTGAGTTGTTCATAGTCGCCGCTGGCGAAAAATTCCTGTTCCAGATGGCTGACCAGATGGATGCCGTGTCTCAGCTTGCTGATCTGCAGACGCCAGCCCTCCTCGACCGCCTGGGCCTTGACGCTGACCGGCCCCAGCTTGATCAGCTGGTCCGCCAATTTACCGGCGGCTTCGTTGGCGCTTGCTTCGCTGCCGAGATCGATCACGGGGATATGCAACAGGCTGTGCAGCACGTCGTAGTCCAGGCGCCGGGACAAGCGGTCGATGATGGCTTCCGACACCAGATAATCGCGCGCGATGTCCTCGAAACTTTCCTTGCTGAGCGGCTGGGCGCCCTCGGCGGGTACCAGTTCGGCGCCGTTCATGGCCGCGCGCAACAGGTATTGCTTGAGTTCGTAGTCGTCCTTGAGGTAGGTCTCGTTGCGGCCCTGCTTGACCTTGTACAACGGCGGCTGGGCGATGTAGATATGGCCACGTTCGACCAGTTCGGGCATCTGCCGATAGAAGAAGGTCAGCAGCAGCGTGCGGATGTGCGAGCCGTCGACGTCGGCGTCGGTCATGATGATGATGCGGTGATAGCGCAGCTTGGCCGGGTTGTAATCTTCCTTGCCGATGCCGGTGCCCAACGCGGTGATCAGGGTCACCACTTCCTGCGACGACAGCATCTTGTCGAAACGGGCCTTCTCGACGTTGAGGATCTTGCCCTTGAGCGGCAGGATGGCCTGGAACTTGCGGTCGCGGCCCTGCTTGGCGGAACCGCCGGCGGAATCACCCTCGACCAGGTAGAGTTCGCACAGAGCCGGATCCTTTTCCTGGCAGTCGGCCAGCTTGCCGGGCAGGCCGGCGGAATCGAGCACACCCTTGCGCCGGGTCATGTCGCGGGCCTTGCGGGCGGCGTCGCGGGCTCGGGCGGCCTCGACGATCTTGGCGCAGATCAGCTTGGCGTCGGCCGGCTTTTCCAGCAGGTATTCGCTCAGCTTGGCGGCCACCACATCCTCGACCGCCTGGCGGGCCTCGCTGGATACCAGCTTCATCTTGGTCTGCGAGGAAAACTTGGGATCGGGCATCTTCACCGACAGCACGCAGGCGAGACCTTCGCGCATGTCGTCGCCGGTGATCTCCACCTTGGCCCGCTTGGCGATCTCGTGTTCGTCGATGTACTTGTTGATGATCCGGGTCATCGCCGCACGCAGCCCGGTCAGGTGGGTGCCACCATCGGACTGGGGGATGTTGTTGGTGAAGCAGAGCACCTGTTCCTGGTAGCCGCTGTTCCATTGCATGGCCACCTCGGCGCCGATGGTGACGCCGTTGATGACGCTCTCGCCAGCCGCGTTGACCACGTTGGGATGCAGCACGGTCTTGCTGCGGTTGATGTATTCGACGAACCCTTTCACCCCGCCGGAGAAGGCAAAGTTCTCGTGACGGCCGTCGCGCTCGTCGACCAGTTCGATCTTGACGCCGTTATTGAGGAAGGAGAGTTCACGGATGCGCTTGGCCAGTATCTCGAAATGGAAATCCACGGTGCCGAAGATCTCCTCGTCGGCACGGAAATGCAATTCAGTGCCCGAGCGCGTGGTTTCGCCCAGCACCTTGAGCGGCGAGACCTCTACGCCGTGCTGGATCTCGATCAGACGATCCTGGGGCACACCGCGGTGGAATTCCATGAAATAGGTCTTGCCGTCGCGCCGGATGATCAGCTTGAGCCAGCGCGACAGGGCATTCACACAGGAAACGCCGACACCATGCAGGCCGCCGGAGACCTTGTAGCTGTTCTGATTGAACTTGCCGCCGGCGTGCAGGACGCACATGACGATTTCCGCCGCCGAACGCTTCGGTTCGTGCTTGTCGTCGAACTTGATTCCGGTCGGGATGCCGCGGCCGTTGTCGTAGACCGAGATCGAATTGTCCGCGTGGATGATGACCTTGATGTCGTCGCACCAGCCAGCCAGCGCCTCGTCGATGGCGTTGTCGAGTACCTCGAACACCATGTGATGCAGGCCGGTGCCGTCCTGGGTGTCGCCGATGTACATGCCGGGACGCTTGCGCACGGCCTCCAGGCCTTCAAGTTGCTGGATGCTGTCTTCGTCATAACCGCCGTTGCCGGCGCCGTTTTCTTGTTCCACGTGAAACATTCCTTATCGGAGGATGGAAAACCTTGCGGGTGGCGTCCTGCCTGCCTAGATACGCATCGGCATGACCACGTAGCGGAAATTCTCATCGCCGGGCACGGTGATCAGCATGCTGCTGTTGGCGTCGCCGAACAGGCAACGGACCGATTCACAATCCAGATTATTGAGCACGTCCTGCAGGTACTGGACATTGAAGCCGATATCCAGCGGTTCGTAGCTGTAGTCGATCTCGATTTCTTCCTGCGCTTCTTCCTGCTCGTTGTTGCTGCAGGCGATGCGCAGGCCGCCCGAGGTCATGGCCATGCGGACACCGCGATACTTGTCGTTGGTCAGGATGGCGGCACGGGTCAGCGCCTGGTGCAGACGCTGGCGGTTCATGTCGAAATGCTTTTCATAACCGACCGGCACCACGCGCTGGTAGTCGGGGAATTTTCCGTCCACCACCTTGCTGCGCAATTCGAAATTGGGGTGGCGGAAGACCACCTGGTTGGCGCCGGTCTGGATCGCCACGTTTTCTTCCGTCTCGCTCAACAGCTTGATCAGTTCCATCACCGTCTTGCGGGGCAGGATCACCTCCACCGGCTGGGCGACTTCGGCTTCCAGCTCGATCGCATCGACCGCCAGGCGGTGGCCGTCGGTCGATGCCACGACCAGCTTGTTGCCTTGCAACTGGAACAGCATGCCGTTCAGGTAATAGCGGATGTCCTGAACCGCCATGGCGTATTGCGCTCTGGCCAGCAACTTGCGCAACTTGCTGGCGCCCACTTGCAGTTCGACGCCCTCGCCTTCGACACTCTGCAGCTTGGGGAAATCCTTGGCGGGCAGGGTCTGCAGGTTGAACCGGCTCTTGCCGGCCAATATCCGCACCTGCTCGTTGTTGAGATCCAGCGCCATTGCGGTTTCGTCCGGCAGGGACCGGGTAATGTCGAGCAGCTTGCGCGCCGATACCGTGAAGGCCGAGTCCTGTTCTGCCTTGCTTTCCATCCAGGTGGTGATCTGGAGTTCCAGGTCGGTTGCGATCAGTGCGGTCTTGCCGGCGATGTTTTCTACCAGGATGTTGGACAGGATGGGCAGGGTATGTTTGCGCTCTACCACACCCACCACAGCCTGTAGCGGCTTGAGCAGGGTTTCCTTCTGGCAGTTAAGTACAAGCATGATATCTCTTTAGTTAGTAGTAATTAGCGATGGATGTAGACCTGTATAAGTCAACATTCTCAATAAGAATCAACAAATTATAACAGCGTAATGGCTGTGGATAAACGCTGTACTGACGGTGGACGGATTGTGGATAAAACCACACCTGGGCGAAAGCGGCCAATCCATCCACAGCTATTCATGGCTGTCGTCCACACGGTTATCCCGTCAATACCTGGATCAGCAGGCTGTAGTCCTTCCTGAACTCGGGCTCGGTATTCTTCAGCTCTTCAATCTTGCGGCAGGCATGCAATACCGTCGTGTGATCCCTGCCGCCAAAGGCCTGGCCGATTTCGGGCAGTGACAGGTCGGTCAGTTCCTTGGCCAGGTGCATGGCCATCTGCCTGGGCCGGGCGATGTTGCGGGTGCGTTTTTTCGAGAACATGTCGGCGACCTTGATCTTGTAATAGTCGGATACGGTCTTCTGGATATTCTCGATGGAAACCTGGCGGTTCTGCACCGCCAGCAGGTCTTTCAACGCCTCCTTGGCCAATTCGACGGTAATCGGCAACTTGTGGAAGCGGGCATAGGCCATCACCCGTTTCATGGCGCCTTCCAGTTCGCGCACGTTGGAGCGAACCTGCTTGGCGATGAAGAAGGCGGTGCTTTCGCCCAGATGCTCGCCTTCCTGCTGCGCCTTGTTGAGCAGGATGGCGACGCGCATCTCCAGCTCAGGGGGTTCCAGCATCACGGTCAGTCCCCAGCTGAAGCGGGACTTCAGACGTTCTTCTATGCCTTCCAGGTCCTTGGGGAAGGTGTCGCTGGAGATGATGACCTGCTTGTGCGATTCGATCAGGTTGTTGAAGGTATAGAAGAATTCTTCCTGGGTGCGGCCCTTGCCGGCAAAGAACTGGATGTCGTCGATCAGCAGGATGTCCAGGCTGTCGTATTTGCGCTTGAAATCGTCGAACGACTTGTGCCGGAAGGCCTTCACCATGTCGGATACATAGCGCTCGGCATGGGTGTAACGGATGCTGGCCTTGGGGTTGTTCTCGAGCACCTTGTTGCCGATGGCCTGCATCAGGTGAGTCTTGCCCATGCCGACGCCGCCGTAGACAAACAGAGGGTTGTAGCCGGAACCCGGATTATCGGCGACTTGCAGCGCGGCGGCGCGGGCCAGGTCGTTGGCCTTGCCGCGCACGAAGGTGGAAAAGGTGAAATTGGGGTTGAGGCGCGACTCGTTGAGCGGAACCTTGCCCTGGGGCAGCGCGAGCGTCGGTTCCGGCTTGATGACCGCGGGTATGGCCGGGTCGGCTTCCGTTTTTGCCGTCTTCGGCTTGGCTTCGATCACGATGGCCAGGCTGGTTGGCTTGCCGAAGTAGGCGCTAGCCAGACTCTCGATCTCGGCCAGGAACTTGTCCTTGATCCACTGGGCTACGAAACGGTTGGGTGCGCTGATCTGGACATGCCCGTCATCGATGCTCACCGTCAGGGGTTTGATCCAGGTGTTGACTTGCTGGGCGTTGAGCTTTACCTGGAAATGCCCCAGACAATGGGACCAGAAATCGTGCATGGGCAGCCTGAGTCGACAAAGGGGAGGGAAAACGGGAACTCGCATTGTAGCATCGCAACCAAGGCCATGAAGGCGCGAAATGTTTGACAAATTAGGAGCTTAAAAGGTCTAATACGCCGCTTTTACGTATTGTCGTAATTTAGGAATAACCATGAAACGCACTTATCAGCCCTCCGTTGTCCGCCGCAAGCGCACCCACGGCTTTCGCGCCCGCATGAAGACCAAGGGTGGCCGCGCAGTCATCAACGCCCGCCGCGCCAAGGGCCGCACGCGTCTCGCCGTTTGACGGACAGGATGCCCCGGGGGCCTTATGCCTTCGGTTGGGACAGCAAACTTAGAAAAACGGATGATTTTTCATCCGTTTTTCGTTTCAAACGGGTCCAGCGGGGTACCTGTCTGGACATATTTTTTTGCCAGAATGGCTTGCCGTATTCCCGTCTGGGTCTGGTGGTACCGAAAAAGATACTGCCCAGGGCAGTCGATCGGAATCGGGCCAGGCGGATATTGCGGGAAGTCTTTCGGCTCAGCCAGCCTCGTCTGGCCAGCCTGGACGTGATCGTCCGGGTCAAGGCCGCCGGTCGGGATGCCGATTTCCGGGCGCAATGGGACATGTTCGTGCACAAGCACGCCACGAAACCAGCCAATGCGGCCGCGCAACAAATGAACGGGTAGAACATGGATCTGCAACGCATCGTCGCCTTTGTCGTGTTTTCCTTCTCCTTGCTGATGCTATGGAATGCCTGGCAGGACTATAGCCATCCGAAGCCGGCCGGAACCATCCAGGCCCCGGGCCAGCAAGCGACAAATCCAGCCCTGCCGACACCGGGCCAGGCTCTCGAGGCCCCGCAACAGGCCCCGGTTACCAGTCAGGTGGCCGTAGGCGCACGGGCCGTGGTCAAGACTGATGTCCTGACGGTGACCGTCGATGCCAACGGTGGCGACATCCGCGACCTGGTGATGACCGCCTATCGCAGCAACGAGGACAAGACCAAGCCGTTCAAGCTGTTCGAGGAGCAGGCCGGCCGCAACTACTTCGCGCAGTCTGGGTTCATCGGCGATGGCCTGGCCAACCACAAGACCGTGTATGAGCTGACACCCGGCGAATACGATTTGAAGCCGGGCCAGGACAGCGTCAAGCTGAGCATGAAGGCCATTGTGGGCAGCGTGGAGGTGGTGAAGACCTATACCTTCAAGCGCGGCAGTTATGTCATCGACGTCGACTACAGTGTCCACAACCTCGGTGCGGCAGCGGTGGAAGGCTACCCTTACTACCAGATGCTGCGTAACGGCCAGGCGCCGGAAGGCGAATCCGCCTTCGTGCAGACCTTTACCGGCCCGGCCATGTATACCGAGGCGGGCAAGTTCCAGAAGGTGGCCTTTTCCGATATCGACAAGGGCAAGCAGGACAATGTCAAGGCGGCGCAGGACGGCTGGATCGGCATGATCCAGCACCACTTCGTCGCGGCCTGGCTGATGCCCAACGGCGATAAGGACAAGCGCGAGTTCTATACCCGCGCCCTGGGCAATGGCGAATACAGCGCTGGCATGATCCTGCCCGCCCTGCAGGTTGCGCCGGGCGAGACCAAGTCTGCGGCAATGCGGCTCTATGCCGGCCCGCAGGACCAGGAAAAACTCAAGGAACTCGCGCCCGGCCTGGAACACGTGGTCGATTACGGCTGGCTGACGGTGCTGGCCTATCCGCTGTTCGTGCTGCTGAACTGGCTGGAAAACCTGGTGCACAACTGGGGCGTCGCGATCATCCTGCTGACGGTGCTCATCAAGGGCGCCTTCTACCCATTGTCCGCCGCCAGCTACAAGTCGATGGCTCAGATGCGCAAGATGGCGCCACGCCTGCAACACCTCAAGGAGCGCTATGGCGACGACCGCCAGAAGCTGCATGAGGCGATGATGAAGGTCTACAAGGAAGAGAAGATCAACCCGCTCGGTGGCTGTCTGCCCATCGTGGTGCAGATCCCGGTCTTCATTGCCCTGTACTGGGTGTTGCTGTCGGCCGTCGAGCTGCGTCAGGCGCCGTTCGCGCTCTGGATCACCGACCTGTCGGCAGCCGACCCCTACTATGTGATGCCGGTGATCATGGCAGCCACCATGTTCATCCAGCAGCGTCTGTCGCCGACCCCGCCCGATCCAGTTCAGGCCAAGGTGATGATGTTCATGCCGATCGCCTTCTCGGTGTTCTTCTTCTTCTTCCCGGCCGGCCTGGTACTCTACTGGCTGGTCAACAACGTGCTTTCCATCCTGCAACAATGGCGCATCAATCATGTGATCGAGCGCGCCGGAAATGCCAAGCCCGTCAGCAAGTAACGATGTCATCGCCGCCATTGCCACCGCCCCGGGTCGGGGCGGCATCGGCGTGGTGCGGGTATCCGGCCGCGACCTCGCGACCATCATCGCCGGTATCGTCGGCCGCTCGCTCACACCGAGATACGCAAGCTATACCCGGTTCAAGAATGCCGATGGCGATACCCTCGACGAGGGTATAGCGCTCTATTTTCGGTCGCCCCATTCGTTCACCGGCGAGGATGTGCTCGAATTGCAGGGACACGGCGGCCCGCAGGTGCTGCAGCTGGTCCTGGAGCGCTGCCTGGAATTGGGAGCGCGTGCGGCCGAGCCGGGCGAATTCAGCCGGCGCGCCTTCCTCAACGACAAGATCGACCTGGCCCAGGCCGAAAGCATCGCCGACCTGATCGACGCCCAGAGCCGGGAGGCGGCCCGTTCCGCAGTGCGCTCCCTGACCGGGGAGTTTTCCAGCCATGTCCACAAGCTGGTCGAGGCGTTGGTCGAATTGCGCATCCTGGTCGAGGCCACGCTCGATTTTCCCGAGGAAGAGATCGATTTTCTGGCCAAGGCCGATGCCTTCGGCAAGCTCGCCGGCATCGATGCCCACCTGACCGAGGTCATGCAACAGGCTCGCCAAGGCGCGCTGCTGCGGGAAGGGCTCAATGTCGTGCTGATCGGCCAGCCCAACGTCGGCAAATCCAGCCTGTTGAACCGCCTGGCCGGTTACGAAGCGGCCATCGTCACCGAGATCGCCGGCACCACCCGGGATGCCTTGCGCGAGGCCATACAGATCGACGGCCTACCGCTGCATGTCACGGATACCGCGGGTTTGCGGGAAACCGACGACCCAGTGGAGATCATGGGCATAGCACGCACATGGAGCGCGGTTGAACGCGCGGATGTGGCCTTGCTGTTGATCGACGCCAGCCATGGCGTTGGTGCCGAAGAAGCCGCCATCCTGGAACGGTTGCCTGCGATTCCCCGTTTGACCGTGCACAACAAGACCGACCTGGCCGGCGGTGCGGCCAGGATTTCACCGGCCGGCGACGAAATCTGGCTGTCCGCAAAAACCGGGGCCGGCATGGATCTGCTGCGTCAGCGCCTGCGCGAACTGGCTGGCTGGCAAGCGGCCGGAGAAGGCGTGTTCATGGCTCGCCGGCGTCATCTGGTCGCGCTCGCCGAGGCGGCAGACCATTTGAGGCTGGCACGGCAAAACCTGCCTGCGCTGGATCTGTTTGCCGAGGAACTCCGCCTGGCGCAAATCGCCCTCGATTCCATCACCGGCGAATTCAGCGCCGACGATCTGCTCGGTGAGATATTCAGCCGGTTCTGCATCGGAAAATAGATTAGAGCGTGCCGAAACTGAAGTTGTCGGGGGCAATCTCTACGCCCTGGTCGTTGAAATGCCGGCGTTTCCAGTTCAGGTCGGAGATAAACATCAATTCTTCGAAGACCTCTTCCGGCAAGCCCGTCCTCCCGTCCCGATCGTCCACCAGTATCGATTGCAAGAAGCGGTCGGTGGCGACAGGATCGATCCACGACACCAGCAAGCCCTGTAGGATATGCGGGTAGTGCTGCTCCAGCATGCTCATGGTTTCCATGGGGCGTGACCTCCGTTAGGTATTCGCTTGTTTATTGTAGCGTCCTTGTTACCTGCGTGGTTTTTGTAATCCGGAATATCTTTTTTAAAACAAGGTCTAGCATGACTGAGTCCGATCCAGTCCGGCATCCCGACACATTATCCTGGCGCGGCATCCTGAGCGAGGTCATGAGCCACCGTCGCAAGCTGGTGCTGGCCAATCTGGTGGCGGTTCTCGCCGTGATGGCGGCGGTGCCGGTGCCCCTGGTGTTGCCTATCCTGGTCGACGAAGTCCTGCTCAACCGGCCGGGCCGGTTCGTCGCTGCCGTCGCACCGCTGTTTCCGCCCTCCTGGCATGGCCCGGTACTGTTCATCGGCAGTGCCTTGTTGCTGACCGTCGTTCTGCGCCTGATCGCCATTTCGCTGAACGTCTGGCAGGGCCGCAGCTTCGCCCTGGCGGCCAAGGAGGTGGTGTTCAACATCCGCCGGCGTCTGCTCGATCGCTTGTCCAGGATTGCCCTGTCGCAGTATGAGACGCTGGGTTCCGGCAAAGTGACCTCGCATTTCGTTACCGACCTCAATGCCATCGACGGTTTCCTGGGTGCTTCCATTTCCGGTTTCCTGGTCGCCGTGTTGTCGTTGCTGGGCGTGGCTGTCGTGCTGTTCTGGATGAACTGGCAACTGGCCCTGTTCATACTGCTGCTCAATCCGGTGGTGATCGGGTTTTCCACTCGCCTGGGCAAGCGGGTGAAGGAATGGAAGCGGCGCGAGAACTCGGCCTTCGAGATCTTCCAGGAGGCGCTGACCGAGACGCTGGATGCCCTGGCTCAGATCCGGACGATGAACCGTGAGCGGCATTACCTGGCCAGGGTGATCGACAAGGCCAGCGACATTCGCCGCCATGCCGCCGACTACGCCTGGAAATCGGATGCCTTGAGCAGGACCTCTTTTTTCATCTTCCTGGTCGGCTTCGACATCTTCCGGGCGATTTCCATGCTCATGGTGATCTATTCCGACTTGAGTATCGGCGAGATGCTGGCGGTGTTCGGTTACCTCTGGTTCATGATGTCGCCGGTACAGGAGATCATCAATATCCAGTACGCCTGGTTCGCTGCCAACGCAGCGATGGCGCGGGTGAACGGACTGCTGGCCCTGGAGGTCGTCGAGGAAGGCGGCGGCGGCCGCAATCCGTTTGCGGCGGCGGACACCGTCGGCCTGGAATTGCGCAATCTGAGCTTTGCCTACAGCGAGGGCGATATCGTCCTGGACGATGTCAGCCTGAGCGTGCGGCCGGGCGAGAAGGTGGCCCTGGTCGGGGCCTCGGGCGGCGGCAAATCGACCCTGGTCCAGGCCTTGCTGGGGCTGTATCCGCCCAGCGCGGGCAGCATACTCTACGGCGGCGTCGAGGTCGCCGAGATCGGTTGGCCGACCGTGCGCGACCAAGTCGGCGTGGTCCTGCAGCACCCGATCCTGTTCAACGCCAGTATCCGGGACAACCTGGCCATGGGCCGGGACTATCCGGACGAAACGCTATGGCATGCACTGGAGATCGCGCAATTGAAGCCGCTGGTCGAGGATCTTTCGGGCGGCCTTGATGCCATCGTCGGCCGCCATGGCGTGCGCCTGTCAGGCGGCCAGCGTCAGCGCCTGGCCATCGCCCGGATGGTGCTGACCGAGCCCAAGGTGGTGATCCTGGACGAGGCGACCTCAGCCCTCGATACCGGCACCGAGCGGACGCTGCATCACGCCCTGGCAGAATTCCTGCGCGGACGGACCACCCTGATCATCGCCCACCGGCTGTCTGCGGTAAAACAGGCGGATCGCATCCTGGTGTTCGAGAATGGCCGGGTGGTCGAGGAAGGCGAGCATGCCGCCCTGATGGAAAAGGGCGGCCTTTATCACAAGCTATACGCGCACGCTTGAGGCCATCGGGTGGCTGGAGATCCAGTTCGCAGTGGCCCAGTCCATGGTCTGGATATGCTGGATGAACCAGGCAGGGATGTCGTGTTCGATGACCTGTCTGACCGTATCGCTATCGGGGCCGCCAGACGCAATACTGTTGGTCAGGTCATCCAGCCAGGCCAGCGCGCGGTCGTGTTCTCCCTTGTGCACCGTATAGGGCGGGAAGCCGGTAACTCGCATGGCTTCCTCTTCGCGCGCGAAATGCTCCCGGTTGTGGTCGAGGAAGGCGCGGCATGCCTGGGCCAGCATGGCATGGTTCTCGGCATAGACAGGCAGGGTGGCCAGCATGGTCTCAAGCTGTTCGGCGGCGTGGTCGTGGTCTTCATTCATGAAGTTGACCGGCAACCGGGGTATTTCCATGCGCATCGGCGACACCTCTGGTTCGGGAAATTGCGGCTATCATAGGCGGCGCGCTCACGTCGAACCATGACATTTATCATGGCCGTGACGATGTTTCACGTGAAACAGCGGGCGATTTTTCGTAGAATCCGGCTCCCTGAAAGCGCCAGCGCTCCTGACATAACTCAATGATTTTTCCGGATATATTCGATGTAATCGTGGTTGGCGGCGGTCATGCCGGCAGCGAAGCGGCGCTCGCCAGTGCCCGCATGGGCGTGCGTACCCTGCTGCTCAGCCACAACATCGAAACACTGGGCCAGATGTCCTGCAACCCGTCCATCGGTGGCATCGGCAAGGGCCATCTGGTCCGCGAGGTGGACGCCCTCGGCGGGGCCATGGCGATCGCGACCGACGAGGCCGGCATCCAGTTCCGTACCCTGAACTCATCGAAGGGGCCGGCGGTACGCGCCACCCGCGCCCAGGCCGACCGCCTGCTGTACAAGCAGGCCATCCGGTCGCGGCTGGAAAACCAGGCCAACCTGACCCTGTTCCAGCAAGCGGTCGACGACCTCGTCCTGGAAGGCGATCGGGTGGTCGGGGTAAAGACCCAGCTGGGGCTGGTTTTCCGCTGCCGCGCCGTGGTGCTGACGGCCGGCACCTTCCTGGCCGGTCTGATCCATGTCGGTCTGGAGCACTTCCCGGCTGGCCGCATGGGTGATCCGCCAGCGGTCTCGTTGGCCGCCCGCCTGCGCGAACTGAATCTCCCGGCCGGCCGCCTGAAGACCGGCACACCGCCGCGCATCGACGGCCGCAGTATCGATTTCTCGGCCACCCAGGAACAACCGGGTGACGTCCCGGTGCCGGTATTCTCTTTCATGGGCGACCGGGCGATGCACCCGCGCCAGCTGCCCTGCTGGATCACCCATACCAACCAGCACAGCCACGAGATCATCCTCGGCGGGCTCGACCGCTCGCCCCTGTATACCGGCGTCATCGAAGGGGTTGGGCCGCGCTATTGCCCGTCCATCGAGGACAAGATCAAGCGCTTCGCCGACAAGGATTCGCACCAGATCTTCCTGGAACCCGAGGGCCTGACCACCCACGAGTACTACCCGAACGGCATCTCCACCAGCCTGCCCTTCGATGTCCAGCTGGCCCTGGTCCGGTCCATCCGGGGCCTGGAGAACGCCCATATCCTGCGTCCCGGCTATGCCATCGAGTACGACTACTACGATCCGCGCGGGTTGAAACCGTCCCTGGAGACCAAGGCCATCGCCGGTCTCTTCTTCGCCGGCCAGATCAACGGCACCACCGGCTACGAGGAGGCCGCCGCCCAGGGCCTGTTGGCCGGCCTCAACGCCGGCCTGCACGTGCAGGACAGGGAGTCCTGGTGGCCGCGCCGCGACGAGGCCTACCTGGGCGTGCTGGTCGATGACCTGATCACCCAAGGCGTGTCCGAGCCATACCGCATGTTCACCAGCCGGGCCGAGTATCGGCTGTCACTGCGCGAGGACAATGCCGACCTGCGTCTGACCGAGACCGGGCGCAGGCTGGGCGTGGTCGACGATGCCCGTTGGCAGCGCTTCGAGACCAAGCGCGAGGCCATTGCCCGCGAGTCCGAACGCCTGAAGTCGACCTGGGTGAATCCGGCCCGTCTGGCCGAGGCGGACGCGGTGCGGGTGCTCGGCAAG
Organism: Hydrogenophilaceae bacterium; assembly: GCA_041650095.1. Taxonomy (GTDB): domain Bacteria; phylum Pseudomonadota; class Gammaproteobacteria; order Burkholderiales; family Thiobacillaceae; genus Parasulfuritortus. The sequence goes on from JBAZLW010000026.1 coordinate 13,965, forward strand.
CCGATCGAGCACGAGTACAGCCTGTTCGACCTGCTGCGCCGGCCCGAGGTCGACTATGCCAATCTGATGACCCTGCCCGAGGCCGGCGAGCCGGTGACCGACCCGGAGGTGCGCGAGCAGCTGGAGATCCAGGCCAAATATTCCGGCTATGTGAACCGTCAGGTCGAAGAGATCGCCCGCCAGCGCCAGTTCGAGGATCTGCTGTTGCCTGCCGATCTGGACTATTCGAAGCTGCTGTCCTTGTCGATCGAGGTGCGCCAGAAACTCAGCCAGGCCCGCCCGGCCACCCTGGGCCAGGCCGCGCGCGTCTCCGGCATAACGCCGGCGGCCATTTCGGTGCTGATGGTGTATTTGAAGCGGGCCGAGAAGACCCGGGAGCGCGCATGAAAGATCAACTGAATGCGGCGCTGACCGCCATGGGGCTGGCCATCGATGCAGACCGGCAGGACCGTCTGCTCGACTACCTGGCCTTGCTGCAGAAGTGGAACCGGACCTATAACCTGACCGCCATCCACGAGCCGGAACGGATGCTGACCCATCACCTGCTCGACAGCCTGGCGGTGCTGCCCTATGTGACGGCGGACCGCCTGCTCGATGTCGGCAGCGGCGCCGGTCTGCCTGGGATACCGTTTGCCATCGTCCGGCCGGATTTGCAGGTGACCTTGATCGATGCCAGCCACAAGAAGGCCGCCTTCATGCAACAGGCCGCGATCGAGTTGAAGCTGGGCAACGTGACGGCCCTGCATGGCCGGGTCGAGGACCTGCGTCCGGATGTGCCCTTCCCCCAGATCGTTTCCCGCGCCTTCAGCGACCTGTCCGATTTCGTGCGCCTGACCGGTCACCTCCTGGCCAGGGACGGCGTATGGCTGGCCATGAAGGGGCTTTGTCCCCATGAGGAAATCGCCCAACTCAAGGGGGCCCGTGTGAAACGGGACGTGGAACTGCACGTCCCGGGTCTTGACGCAGACAGGCACCTGATCATCCTGGAGTCGGCATGAGCAAAAAAATTGCGCACATACTTGCCATCACCAATCAGAAGGGCGGGGTCGGCAAGACCACCACGGCGGTCAATCTGTCGGCCGGTCTGGCCAATCTAGGCCAGAAGGTGCTGCTGGTGGACCTCGACCCTCAGGGCAATGCCACCATGGGCAGCGGGGTGGAAAAGCGGGACTGTCATCAGACGGTTTACCATGTACTGCTGCGTCAGGCCGTTTGTCGACAGGTGCGCCGCCCGGCCGGCAGTGCCGGATTCGACCTGTTGCCGGCCAACCGCGACTTGGCTGGCGCCGAGATCGAACTGGTCATGGAACAGGGGCGCGAGCACCGACTGCGCGAGGCACTCGCGACGATCAGCCAGGAGTACGACTACATCCTGATCGACTGCCCGCCCGCGCTCAACCTGCTGACCGTCAATGCCCTGGCGGCGGCGAACGCGGTGCTGATCCCGATGCAATGCGAGTATTTCGCCCTGGAGGGGCTGTCCGATCTGGTCAACACGGTGAAGCGGGTCAAGGCCAGCCTGAATCCGGGCATCGAGATCGAGGGCCTGTTGCGGGCCATGTTCGACCCCCGCAATACCCTGGCCCAGCAGGTGTCCGACCAGCTCAAGCAGCATTTCGGCAACAAGGTCTACGACACCGTGATCCCGCGTAATGTGCGGGTGGCCGAAGCGCCCAGTTACGGCCTGCCGGTGCTCTCCTACGATCGCAATTCCAAGGGCGCCCAGGCCTATATGCACCTGGCCGGTGAAATCGTCGAACGCCGCGCGCGGCAACTCTCGGAGGCATGATGGTAAAGATGAAAGGATTGGGGCGGGGTCTGGATGCCTTGCTGTCGGAAGGTGAAACGCCCGAGGGCGAACGCCTGTTGACCCTGCCGGTAGGCAGCCTGACGCCGGGCCGCTACCAGCCGCGTACCCGCATGGACGAGGTGGCCCTGGCCGAATTGGCCAGTTCCATCAAGTCCCAGGGGCTGATGCAGCCGATCCTGGCCCGCTCCGTCACCGGCGGCAAATACGAGATCATCGCCGGTGAACGGCGCTGGCGGGCCTGCCAGCTGGCCGGCCTCAAGGAAGTCTCGGTGCTGGTGCGCGATGTGCCCGATGAGGCGGCGCTCAAGATGGCCCTGATCGAGAACATCCAGCGCGAGGATCTGAACCCGCTGGAAGAGGCCCAGGGTCTGCAAAGACTGATCAGCGAGTTCACCATGACCCATCAGAGCGTGGCCGAATCGGTCGGCCGCTCGCGCACCGCGGTGACTAACCTGTTGCGCCTGCTCAACCTGGCCAAGCCGGTGCAGACCTTGCTGATGGAGGGCCAGATGGACATGGGCC
>JBAZLW010000027.1:0-16212 GCA_041650095.1 Hydrogenophilaceae bacterium
ACCCTGAGTTTCCGCAACATACCGGACAGCTTGCACAGCCTGGCCAAGTTGTACGGCCTGGCCGATCTGATCCACTGATCGATGTCCTCGGCAATCCGCCTGCGCGGGCTGGAAAAGCGTTATCGCTCGGTTCATGCATTGCGCGGGATCGATCTGGACATAGCCGAAGGTGAATTCTTTGCCCTGCTCGGTCCCAACGGGGCCGGCAAGACCACCGTGATCAGCGTCCTCGCCGGGTTGGCCAGGCCCTCTGCCGGCAGTGCCGAGGTCATGGGCTTCGATGTCGTGCGCGACTACCGCGAGACGCGCCGCAATCTCGGCGTGGTCCCCCAGGAACTGGTCTACGACGCCTTCTTCACGGTCCGGGAGATGCTGACTTTCCAGTCCGGCTACTTCGGCTTGCGCCATAACGACGCCTGGATCGACGAGTTGCTGGCAACCCTGGGGCTGGCCGACAAGGCGAATGCCTATACCCGCACCCTGTCCGGCGGCATGAAGCGTCGGCTGCTGGTGGCCCAGGCCCTGGTCCACAAACCGCCGGTGATCGTGCTGGACGAGCCCACCGCCGGGGTGGATGTGGAATTGCGCCAATCGCTCTGGGCCTTCATCCGCCGGCTGAATCGGGAAGGCCACACCATCCTGCTCACCACCCACTACCTGGAAGAGGCGGAAGCCCTCTGCCAGCGCGTCGCCATGCTCAAGGAGGGGCGTATCGTCGCGCTCGACCGCACCGACAACCTGCTGCGCTCCGAGGAGGAGCGCCGGCTGGAACTGGTCCTGTCCAGCGATGACCTGCCGGACAGTTTGCGCGGCCGGGTGCTGAGCCAGGATGGCAAGTGCTTCGTGTTGAACCTGCCCGAATACGGTGAACTGGAGGCGATATTGGCTGAGTTGCGCCTGGCTGGCGTCGGTGTGGCTGAGATGAACCTGCGCCAGGCCGACCTGGAAGAGGTGTTCCTGAAGGTCATGGAGCGGGCCGGATGAGCGGTTTCCGCACCCTGCTGTACAAGGAGATCATCCGGTTCTGGAAGGTGCTCATGCAGACCGTTCTGGCGCCGGTGCTGAACGCCTGGCTCTACCTGCTGATCTTTTCCCATGTCCTGTCGGCCCACATCCAGGTCTATCCCGGGGTCAGCTACACCGCCTTCCTGATGCCCGGCCTGATCATGATGTCCCTGCTGCAGAACGCCTTTGCCAACAGTTCATCCAGCCTGATCCAGTCCAAGATGAGCGGCAACATCGTGTTCGTCCTGCTGCCGCCGCTGTCGAATTTCGAGTTCTTCGCTGCCTATCTGTTGGCGGCGATCGTCCGGGGTGTCGTGGTCGGGCTCGGCGTCCTCCTGGTCGGGCTGTTGTTCACCAACCTGCAATTCGCCCATCCGTTCTGGATCCTGGTCTTCGCCCTGCTGGCCAGTGCAGCCTTCGGAGCGCTCGGCATCGTGGCCGGCATCTGGGCCGACAAGTACGATCATCTGGCCGGAGTGCAGAACTTTGCCATCATGCCGCTCACCTTCCTGTCCGGCGTCTTTTATTCCATCCACTCGCTGCCCACGTTCTGGCAGGGGGTTTCCCATTACAACCCGATCTTCTACATGATCGACGGTTTCCGCTACGGTTTTCATGGCATCTCCGACGTGAATCCTTGGCTATCACTGGCCGTTGTGCTGCCGGTTGCACTGGTGCTGGCCTGGATTGCTTTGCAGCTAATCCGGAGCGGCTATAAACTGCGCAATTGATTTCAATCCGGATCGCCATGACCACCCCCCAGCAAATCAAGGCCTGGCTCGAGGCCGCACTACCCTGTGAGCATGTCCAAGTCGAAGGCGACGGCCAGCATTTCGATGCCGTCATCGTCAGCGCCGAATTCCATGGCAAGACCCGGGTCGGCCAGCATCAGGTGGTCTACAAGGCCCTGGGCGACCATATGGTGAGCGATATCCATGCCCTGTCGATGAAAACCCTGACCCCCGAAGATTGGCAAAAACTGAATGGATAAACTGATCATCGAGGGCGGCCAGCGCCTGTCCGGCGAAGTCGCCATTTCCGGGGCCAAGAACGCTGCCCTGCCGATCCTGTGCGCCGCACTGCTGTCGGCCGAGCCGCTGGAACTCACGAATGTGCCGGACCTGAACGATATCGGCACCATGCTCAAGCTGCTCGAGCAGATGGGCGTCAAGGTCGAGCGCGACGGCCATCGCGTCAGCCTGGACGCCGGCGGCCTGAACAACCCGGTGGCGCCCTACGAGATGGTTAAGACCATGCGCGCCTCCATCCTGGTCCTGGGCCCGCTCACCGCGCGTTGCGGCGAGGCGCGGGTGTCTTTGCCGGGCGGCTGCGCCATCGGCGCCCGGCCGGTCGACCAGCATATCAAGGGCCTGCAGGCCATGGGCGCACAGGTCAACGTCGAGCATGGCTATGTCCATGCCCAGGTGGCCAAGCTCCAGGGTGCCCACCTGTTCACCGACATGGTGACCGTGACCGGGACCGAGAATCTGATGATGGCGGCCTGCCTGGCCGACGGCGTTACCGTGATCGAGAACGCCGCGCGCGAACCCGAGGTGGTCGACCTGGCCCAGTGCCTGACCGCCATGGGCGCGCGCATCTCCGGCGCCGGCACCGACGTGATCCGCATCGAGGGCGTCGCCAAGTTGCATGGTGCCAGCCACCGCATCATGCCCGACCGCATCGAGACCGGCACCTTCCTGTGCGCGGCGGCCGCCGCCGGCGGCGAGATTCGCCTCACCGGCACCTCGACCGGCTACATCGACGCCGTGGTCGACAAGCTGATGGACGCCGGCTGCGACATCGTCGGCGAGAAGACCCGCGAGCGCGAGACCATCATCATCAAGGCCCCCGAGCGGCTCAAGGCGGTGTCGATCCGCACCGCGCCGTACCCGGCCTTCCCGACCGACATGCAGGCCCAGTTCATGGCCATCAACTGCGTCGCCGGGGGATCGGCGGTGATGCGCGAGACCATCTTCGAGAACCGCTTCATGCACGCGGTGGAACTGATCCGCCTGGGCGCCGATATCAAGATCGACGGCAACACCGCTTTCGTCACCGGCGTTCACAAGCTGGAAGGCGCCACCGTCATGGCCACCGACCTGCGTGCCTCGGCCAGCCTGATCATCGCCGGCCTGGTCGCGGAGGGTGAGACCCACATCGAGCGCATCTACCACCTGGATCGCGGCTACGAACATATCGAACGCAAATTGACCGGCCTCGGTGCCTGCATCAAACGAGTGAAAGCATGACTCAAGTCACCCTGGCCCTGTCCAAGGGCCGCATCTTCGAAGAGACCCTGCCGCTCCTGGCCGCGGCCGGCATCGTCCCGAACGAGAACCCGGAGTCCTCGCGCAAGCTGATCATCGGCACCAACCGTCCGGATGTGCGCCTGATCATCGTGCGCGCCTCCGATGTGCCCACCTATGTCCAGCACGGCGCCGCCGACCTCGGCATCGCCGGCAAGGACGTCCTGGTCGAGCATGGCGGCGACGGCCTGTACCAGCCGGTCGACCTCAACATCGCCAAGTGCCGCATGATGGTGGCCACCCCGGTCGGCTTCGACTATGAGTCGGCGGTCCGGCGCGGCGCCCGCCTGCGCGTCGCCACCAAGTACACCCGGACCGCCCGGCTGCACTTCGCCGGCAAGGGCGTCCACATCGACCTGATCAAGCTGTACGGCTCCATGGAACTGGCGCCCCTTGTTGGCCTGTCGGACGTGATCGTCGATCTGGTTTCCACCGGCGGCACGCTCAAGGCCAACAACCTGGTCGCGGTCGAGGCGATCATGGAGATCAGCTCGCGCCTGGTGGTCAACCAGGCCGCCATGAAACTGAAGCACGACCTCATTCAGCCCATCGTCGAGACCTTCCGCCAGGCCGCCGCGGCCTGATTCATACGGCTATAATCTTTCTTTGATACCGCTTCGGGTTACCTCATGACCGCCATCACCCGCCTCGATTCCGCCCAGCCCGACTTCCAGGCTGCCCTGAAGAACCTGCTTGCCTTCTCGGCCGAGACCGACAAGGGCATCTCCGATGCCGTTGACGCCATCCTGACCGGGGTGCGCACCCGGGGCGATGCCGCTGTGCTGGAATACACCGCCCGGTTCGACCGCCTGCAGGTTGCCAGCATGGCCGAACTGGAACTGCCCAAAGAGCGTCTCGAAGCCGCCCTCAAGGGCCTGCCGCTGCGCCTGGAAAAGGCCCTGCGCGATGCCGCCGAGCGGGTGCGTATCTATCATGAACGGCAACTCATGCAGTCCTGGACCTACACCGAGGCCGACGGCACGGTGCTCGGCCAGCAGGTCACCGCGCTCGACCGCGTCGGCCTCTACGTGCCGGGCGGCAAGGCCGCCTATCCCTCGTCGGTGCTGATGAACGCGGTCCCGGCCAAGGTCGCCGGGGTCAAGGAACTGATCATGGTGGTGCCGACCCCGGACGGCGTGCAGAACGAACTGGTCCTGGCCGCCGCCGCCGTCTCCGGTGTCGACCGTGTCTTCACCATCGGCGGCGCCCAGGCTGTCGGCGCCATGGCCTACGGCACCGACACGGTGCCCCAGGTCGACAAGATCGTCGGCCCGGGTAACGCCTATGTCGCCGAGGCCAAGCGCCGGGTATTCGGCATCGTCGGCATCGACATGATCGCCGGCCCGTCGGAAATCCTCATCATCTGCGACGGCAAGACCAACCCGGACTGGATCGCCATGGACCTGTTCTCCCAGGCCGAGCATGACGAACTGGCGCAGTCGATCCTGATCTCGCCCGATGCCGCTTTTCTGGATGCGGTGCAGGAAAGCATCGCCAAGCTGCTGCCGACCATGCCGCGGGTCGACGTGATCAAGACCTCGATCAACAATCGCGGTGGCCTGATCAAGTGCCGTGACCTCGACGAGGCGGCCGAGATCGGCAATATCATCGCCCCCGAGCACCTGGAATTGTCGGTCGAGGATCCGGACGCCATGCTGCCCAAGATCAGGCATGCCGGCGCCATCTTCATGGGCCGCAACACCTGCGAGGCCCTGGGCGACTACTGCGCCGGCCCCAACCACGTGCTGCCGACCTCGCGCACCGCGCGTTTCTCTTCCCCGCTCGGTGTCTACGACTTCCAGAAGCGTTCCAGCCTGATCCACGTTTCCAAGGCCGGCGCCAAGTCGCTCGGCGAGATCGCTGCGGCGCTCGCCTACGGCGAAGGCCTGCAGGCCCATGCCCGTTCGGCGGAGTTCCGCATGGAAGGCTGATCCTCCGTAAGGTATGAAAAAGGCCAGGGTGACCTGGCCTTTTTCGTTTGCGGCCAAGGCTGACATCGTCCATCCTTTCCCCATTGCCTTTGCAGGCGATGAAGGTGTCTCGGCATGCAGCCCATTCATGAATTGCTTGCCCGCATCCGCTGGGATGCGGGATATGGAAAGAGCCGCTTCGTGATCGGTTATTGGGATCGTATGGAGAAATCGGTGCGGCATGCCGACCTGTGTGAGATCGCCTGGGATGCGGACAACCCTTCGTTGTTCGACCTGGTCGACATGGGCGGAGCCAGCCACAGCATTCCCTTCCATCGCGTCCGCGAAGTCTGGCGGGACGGCAGGCTGGTCTGGGTGCGCCACCCGGAAGGCGAGTGAAGATGCCTGCCGGCAGTCGTGAATGCTGGTCGCAACAGGTTGCCTTGCACAGCAATGCACTCGACCTGGAACCCGGTGTGTTCACTTGGGGCGACCCCCGCAAGATCGCCCTGTCGCTCAAGGCATCGGCCGAGCGCAGTCAGCGTCGCAAGGCGGACCCCTTTCGATCGGCCATGTCGATGCTGAACTTCTACATCAATCGCGCCGGCCGCCAACTCCATGACGAACAGCGTGCCTGCCTGGAGGCGGCCAAGGACGAGTTGAGGGCGCTGTTCGGCAAGCCGCGCCGCCGCGAGCCCGGCCCAACCTCGTGACTTAGATTCTCCAACTGGTCGCCGTGTGAACTTCTAGACTGGGAAGGTCCACAAGGCAGCGAGGAGTCAGGCCATGCGAATTCGCAAATCAGCCGTCGTGCTTGGTTTGGCATTGTCTTTGCCCGGCTTTGCGGCGTCGGCGGATACGACTACCGGCGACAAGGGCAGCGACATGCTGGTCGACTTGATCGTATTGCGTCCGCTTGGTCTCGCCACCACGGTGGTGGGAGGCGCGGTCTTCGTGCTCGGGTTGCCTTTCACCCTGCCCAGCGGCAATGTCGGCGAATCTGCTTGTGAGCTGGTGAAACGTCCAGCCGCCTACACATTCACTCGTCCGCTCGGTGATCTGGAGGAGGGCACCGGCAACTGCGCCAAACCGCCGGCAGCCGCCGGGCAGGGCCTCCCAGCGAAGGTGGATTGACCGGCCGGCGTCCAGCCTGCCGCCCTGGTGGGAAATCCGGTCACCGTGCCAGAATTTCCTGCAATGCGGCGACCAGGGCCTCGCACTGCGCATCCGTACCGATGGTGATGCGCAGGTACTGCTCTATCCTCGGCAGCCTGAAATGGCGCACGATGATGCTGCGCTCGCGCAAAAGTCGGGCGAGTTCGCCGGCGTCGCGCTCGGGGTGGCGGGCGAAGATGAAGTTGGCGGAGGAGGGCAGGATATCGAAGCCCAGGCCAGTCATCTCTGCGCTCAGCCTTTCCCGGCTCTTGATGACGGCCTGGCGGGTGATCTCGAAGTGCGCGCGGTCGGCCATGGCGGCGGCAGCGCCGACGATGGCCAGGCGGTCGAGCGGGTAGGAGTTGAAGCTGTCCTTGACCCGGACCAGGGCCTGGATCAGGTCCGCGTGGCCGATGGCGAAACCGACCCGCAGGCCGGCCAGCGAGCGCGATTTGGACAGGGTGTGGACCACCAGCAGGTTGGGATAGCGCGCCACCAGTGGCACCGCGCTGGCGCCACCGAAGTCGATGTAGGCCTCATCCACCACCACCACTGAATCCGGATTGCCGGCCAGGATGGCCTCGATCTCCGCCAAGGCCAGCAGCCGTCCGGTGGGGGCGTTGGGATTGGGGAAGATGATGCCGCCGTTGCGCCGCAGGTAGTCCTGGGCGCGGATCTCGAAGCGCTCGGTCAGCGGTACGGTCTCGTAATCGATACCGTATAGGCCGCAATAGACCGGATAGAAGCTGTAGGTGATGTCCGGAAAGAGGATGGGGCGGTCGTGCTTGAGCAGGGCCAGGAAGGCGTGGGCCAGGACCTCGTCGGAGCCGTTGCCGACGAACACCTGGGCTGGAATGACGCCATGGAAATCGGCGATGGCCGTCTTCAGGACATCGGAGTTGGGGTCCGGGTAGAGCTTGAGCGTGTCGGCGACCTCGCCGCGGATGGCCTCCAGGACGAGCGGGGAGGGGCCGTAGGGGTTCTCGTTGGTGTTGAGCTTGACGAGGTCGGGCAGCTTGGGCTGCTCGCCCGGTACATAGGGGGTCAGGTTGTGGACGACCTCGCTCCAGAAGCGGCTCATGGCGGAAAATTTATCGGATTTGAGTTGGAAACAAAGACTGACTGGAATGTTATCATGCAGCTCGTATTTGCCTGTCTGCCAGCTACTAAACTAACCGATCCCATGCGGAAGTCCGAAGTCTCGCGCGCCACCCTGGAAACCCGGATCACGGTCGATATCGGCCTCGATGGTACGGGCGTTGCCAACCTCGCCACCGGCATTGGTTTCCTTGACCACATGCTGGACCAGGTGGCCCGGCACGGTCTGATCGACCTGGCCATCAAGGCCGAGGGCGATCTGCACATCGATGCCCATCATACCGTCGAGGACGTCGGCATCACCCTGGGCCAGGCCTTCGCCAAGGCGCTCGGCGACAAGAAGGGCATCCGCCGCTACGGCCATGCCTATGTCCCCCTCGACGAGGCGTTGTCGCGCGTGGTGATCGACCTGTCCGGCCGGCCAGGCCTGGAATACCACGTCGATTTCACCCGCGCCATGATCGGCGAATTCGATGTCGACCTGTTCCGCGAATTCTTCCAGGGCTTCGTCAATCACGCCGGCGTGACCCTGCACATCGACAACCTGCGTGGCATCAACGCCCACCACCAGGCCGAAACGGTGTTCAAGGCCTTCGGCCGCGCCCTGCGCATGGCTCTGGAGGCCGACCCGCGCCTGGGCGACCAGATGCCTTCGACCAAGGGGACGTTGTAAATGGCCGATGTCGCCGTGGTCGACTACGGCATGGGCAATCTCCATTCCGTAGCCAAGGCGGTCGAGCATGTCGCGCCCGGGGCCGAGGTGGTCGTCACCAGTGATCCCGCCGCCATCCTGTCCGCCGGGCGGGTGGTGTTTCCCGGCCAGGGCGCGGCGCGCGACTGCATGGCCGCGATCAACGACCGCGGTCTGCGCGAAGCCATCGTCCAGGCCGCTGCGAGCAAGCCTTTCCTGGGCATCTGCATGGGCCTGCAGGTGCTGTTCGCGCACAGCGAGGAGGGCGATACCCCCTGCCTGGGCGTGTTCCCCGGCAATGTGGTGCGTTTCCCGGACGAGCGCATGCGCGATGGCCAGGGCAACAAGCTCAAGGTGCCGCACATGGGCTGGAACAACGTCCGCCAGACCCGGCCGCACCCGCTCTGGTCCGGCATCGACGACGGCGCCCGGTTCTACTTCGTGCACAGCTATTACGTCGACCCTGCCGAGCCAGGGCTGGCGATCGGCACCGCCAGTTATCCATACGATTTCGTCTGTGCCTGCGCGCGCGACAATGTCTTCGCCGTGCAATTCCATCCCGAGAAGAGCGCGGCAGCCGGTTTGCGCCTGCTGGCCAATTTTGTAACCTGGGACGGCAATCCCAACCCGTGAGTCTCTAGAGCATCGAACCATGATCGTCATTCCCGCAATCGATCTCAAGGATGGTCAGTGCGTGCGCCTGCGTCAGGGCGAAATGGACAGCGCCACCGTGTTTTCCGAAGACCCCGCCGCCATGGCGCGCCGCTGGGTGGAAAGCGGCGCCCGCCGCCTGCACCTGGTCGACCTTAACGGCGCCTTTGCCGGCAAGCCGGTCAACGAGGGGGCCATCAAGGCGATCACCGATGCGGTCGGCGAAGAGATTCCGGTCCAGTTGGGCGGCGGCATCCGCGACCTCGATACCATCGAGCGCTACCTGGACGACGGCATCCGCTACGTCATCATCGGCAGCGCGGCGGTGAAGAACCCCGGCTTCCTGCATGACGCCTGCAATGCCTTTCCCGGCCACGTCATCGTCGGCCTCGACGCCAAGGACGGCATGGTCGCGGTGGAAGGCTGGTCCAAGGTCACCCATCACGAAGTGGTCGACCTGGCCAAGCGTTTCGAGGGTTATGGCGTCGAGGCGGTGGTCTACACCGACATCGGCCGTGATGGCATGCTGTCCGGGGTCAACGTCGAGGCCACGGTACGTCTGGCCCAGGCCCTGACCATCCCGGTCATCGCCAGCGGTGGCATCACCAACCTGGACGATATCCGCAAGCTGTGTGCGGTCGAGGCCGAGGGCATCATGGGCGCCATCACCGGCCGGGCCATCTATGAGGGCACCCTGGACTTCGTCGCCGCGCAGAAACTCGCCGACGAACTCGGTAAAGTCTGATGGGGCTGGCCAAACGCATCATCCCCTGTCTCGACGTCACCGCCGGCCGGGTGGTGAAGGGGGTCAACTTCGTCAACCTGCGCGATGCCGGCGACCCGGTCGAGATCGCCCGCCGCTACGACGATCAGGGTGCCGACGAGCTGACCTTCCTGGATATCACCGCCAGCTCGGATGACCGCGACCTCATCCTCCATATCATCGAGGACGTGGCGGCGCAGGTGTTCATCCCCCTGACCGTGGGCGGCGGTGTGCGCCAGCCGAACGATGTACTGCGCCTGCTCAACGCCGGCGCCGACAAGGTCTCCATCAATACTTCCGCGGTGAGCAACCCGCAACTGGTCAAGGACTGCTCCGACCGCTTCGGCTCGCAGTGCATCGTGGTCGCCATCGACGCCAAGCAGACCGTCTGGGGCGCCAACCCGAAGTGGGAGGTGTTCACCCACGGCGGCCGCCGCGCCACCGGCCTGGACGCCGTCGAGTGGGGCCGCAGGATGCAGGAACTGGGTGCCGGCGAGATACTGCTCACCAGCATGGACCGCGATGGCGCCAAGATCGGCTTCGACCTCAACCTGACCCGCGCCTTCTCGGATGCACTGAGCATCCCGGTGATCGCCAGCGGCGGGGTCGGCAATCTGCAGCACCTGTGCGACGGCGTCACCAAGGGCGGCGCCGACGCCGTGCTGGCCGCGAGCATCTTCCATTTCGGCGAATACACGGTCGAGCAGGCCAAGCGGGCCATGGCCGAGCAGGGTATCGAGGTGCGCTTATGAGTGAGGCCTGGCTGAACAAGGTCTGCTGGAACGATGAGGGCCTGGTCCCGGCCATCGCCCAGGACGCCGCCACCGGCGAGATACTCATGGTGGCCTGGATGAACCGCGAGGCGTTGAAGCGGACCGCCGAGACCGGCGAGGCCGTGTACTGGTCGCGCTCGCGTCGAAAGTTGTGGCACAAGGGCGAGGAGTCCGGCCACACCCAGAAGGTGCTGGAGATACGCACCGATTGCGACGAGGACGTCATCCTGATCAAGATCGAGCAGGTCGGCGGCATCGCCTGCCATACCGGCCGCAAGAGCTGCTTCTTCCAGAAGCTGGACGCTCAGGAGTGGAAGGCGGTCGAGCCGGTGCTCAAGGACCCGCACGAGATCTACCGCAAATGAGCCACGATATTCTGTCACGTCTGGCGGATACCCTGGAGGCCCGCAAGCTGGCCGACCCCCAGTCTTCCTACGTGGCCAAGCTGTACGCCAAGGGCCTCGACGCCATCCTCAAGAAGGTCGCCGAGGAGGCCGCCGAGACCATCATGGCGGCCAAGGACGGCGAGCGGGACAAGATCGTCTACGAGACTGCCGACCTGTGGTTCCATTCCATGGTCCTGTTGGCCCAGCAGGGTATCCGGCCGGAAGAGATACTGGACGAACTGGCCCGGCGCGAAGGACTTTCAGGACTCGTGGAGAAGGCAGCACGAAAGGACACGGCATGAGCGACTGCATCTTCTGCAAGATCGCGGCGGGCCAGATCCCCAGCCGCAAGGTGTACGAGGACGACGATGTCCTGGCCTTCCACGACATCCATCCGGTCGCCCCGGTACACTTCATGATCATTCCGAAGCGGCATGTCGATTCGCTTTCCGAATGCGACCAGGGCCACCAGGATATCCTGGGCAAGATGCTGCTGCTGGCGCCGAAACTGGCGCGCGAGCAAGGTTTGAAAGACGGTTTTCGCACCGTGATAAATACCGGTCGTAGCGGCGGTCAGGAGGTCTTCCACCTCCATGTACACGTCATTGGCGGCAATGGGCCTCGCCCGCTTTAGTAATTTAATACAATCAGTTATCAAAAGGAGTTGAGACATGGGTTCATTCAGTATCTGGCATTGGTTGATCGTCCTGGTAGTCGTATTGCTGATCTTCGGCACCAAGAAGCTGAAGAACATCGGCGGCGACCTGGGCGGCGCGGTGAAGGGCTTCAAGGATGCCATGAAGGAAGAGCAGAACAAGCCGACCGAACTGCCGCGTCAGGACGACGCCAAGGGCAGCACCATCGACGTCGAAGTGAAGGACAAGCAACAGAGCTGAGACTCAAGATGCTAGACACAAGAAACAAGATGCAAGGATGAACCTTTGTGCCTTGAACCTTGCATCTTGAACCTTGAATCTTGAGCCTTGTGCCTGAATCATGTTCGATATCGCCTTCTCTGAACTACTCATCATCGGCGTCGTGGCCCTGCTGGTCATCGGGCCCGAGCGTCTGCCCAAGGTCGCCCGCACGGTGGGCGCCTGGCTGGGACGCCTGAATCGTTATGTCTCCGATGTCAAAAGCGACATCGACCGCGAAATGCGCCTGGAAGAACTGCGCAAGCTACAGGACGAGATGAAGACCTCCGCCCAGAAATACGAAATCATGGCCAATGATGCCGGCCAGGAAATCAAGCGGGAGGTCGACGAGGTCGACAAGGTCGTCCAGGCCATGTCGCTGACCGATGGCGGCCTCAGCGCGCGCGAGCACGAAAAGATCAAGGCCGAGGCGGAAGCCGCCGCGCAGGCGGCGGAGATGACGGGACTGGCAGACAAGGAGCCAAACGTGGAAATCAAGCCGGATGCTGCGGTCGACGAAGCGAAACCGCAAGACCGGACTGCCTGAGCGATGGATTCCCAGCAAACCTTCATTTCCCATCTTCTGGAGCTGCGCGACCGACTGTTGCGCGCCGTGCTGGTCTGGGTGGTGCTCTTCGTCTGCCTGTTCCCGTTCGCCAACGACCTCTATTCGTTGCTGGCGCAGCCCATGCTGGCGAAGCTGCCGCAGGGTGGCCAGATGATCGCCACCGAGGTGGTCACGCCGTTCTTCGTGCCGGTCAAGGTGGCCATGATGACGGCCTTCCTCGGCGCCCTGCCGGTCATCCTGTACCAGATCTGGTCATTCGTCGCCCCGGGCCTCTATGCCCATGAACGCAAGCTGATCATGCCCTTGGTGGTGTCCAGCGTGTTCCTGTTCGCCTGCGGCATGGCCTTCGCCTACTTCCTGGTGTTTCCGGTGGTGTTCGGCTTCATCGTCGGTATCGCGCCCCAGGGCGTGGCGGTGATGACCGATATCGGCAAATACCTCGACTTCGTCATCACCATGTTCCTGGCCTTTGGCATCACCTTCGAGGTGCCCATCGTCGTCGTCGCACTGGCCCTGATGGGCATGGTCGAGGTGGACAAGTTCAAGGAGGCGCGGCCTTACGTCGTCGTCGGCGCCTTCGTGATCGGCGCCATCTTCACGCCGCCCGACGTGATCTCCCAGATCATGCTCGCGTTGCCGCTCTGGCTGTTGTACGAACTCGGCGTGATCGTGGCTGGCTGGCTGGTCAGGAACAGGCGCGAGCCGGATAGCGGGGAGTACCAGCCGCTGAGCGATGAAGAGATGGAAGCGGAACTGGATCGTGTCGAGGAAGAGCAGAAAAACATCAGCTGACGCACCAGATGGGTGCCGGTCGCAATTAAACGCCCCTTGTTGGGGCGTTTTGTTTTGGTGCGCGCCTGGAATAATCAGACAAATCAATGCACTTTAATAAGGCATGATACTTGCTAGATGGCAGGATTCGCTTAGTTGGAGTGCGCTATGGATGCTTACAAGACCGGTTCCGACATGATCTTCGTGCTGCTCGGCGCGATCATGGTGCTAGCCATGCATGCCGGGTTCGCCTTTCTCGAAATGGGAACGGTGCGCAGGAAAAACCAGGTCAATGCCCTGGTCAAGATACTCACGGACTTCAGCATCTCCACCATTGCCTATTTCTTCATCGGTTACGGCGTGGCCTACGGCATCCATTTCTTCTCGGGGGCCGAGGTGCTGGCCGAGAAGAGCGGCTATGACCTGGTCAAGTTCTTCTTCCTCCTGACCTTCGCCGCTGCCATTCCCGCCATCGTTTCCGGCGGCATAGCCGAGCGAGCCCGCTTCAATCCACAACTGGCCGCCACCTTCGTCCTGGTCGGTTTCGTCTACCCCTTCTTCGAGGGCCTGGCCTGGAACAACAACCTCGGCTTCCAGGACTGGCTGAACGGATTCGCTGGGGCCAAGTTCCACGACTTCGCCGGCTCCGTGGTGGTGCATGCCATGGGCGGCTGGATCGCCCTGTCGGCGGTCCTGCTCCTGGGCGCCCGGCGCAACCGCTATCGCCATGACGGCGGCATGTCGGCCCACCCGCCCTCGAGCATCCCCTTTCTGTCCCTCGGCGCCTGGATCCTCACGGTGGGCTGGTTCGGCTTCAACGTGATGTCGGCCCAGAGTGTCGAGGCTGCCTCCGGCCTGGTCGCGGTCAACTCCCTGATGGCCATGGTTGGCGGCACCCTGGCCGCGCTGGTGGCGGGCAGGAACGACCCGGGCTTCATCCATAACGGTCCCCTGGCCGGTCTGGTGGCGGTCTGCGCCGGTTCCGACCTGATGCACCCGATCGGTGCCCTGGTCACCGGCGCGGTGGCGGGCGCCCTGTTCGTCTGGATGTTCACCACGACCCAGAACAAGTGGAAGATCGACGACGTGCTCGGCGTCTGGCCGCTGCATGGGCTCTGCGGCGCCTGGGGCGGCATCGCCGCGGGTATCTTCGGCGCCAAGGCGCTGGGTGGTCTCGGCGGTGTCAGCTTGCTGTCCCAGTTCCTCGGCACTCTGACCGGTATCGTCATTGCCCTGGCCGGTGGTGCGCTGGTTTATGGCGTGCTGAAATTCAGCGTCGGCATCCGGCTCGACCCGGAACAGGAATTCGATGGCGCCGACCTGTCCATCCACAAGATTTCCGCCTCGCCGGAACGGGAAACCAACTGGTAACGAGACTGGACTGATAGCCGAAACCCGGCCCCGGGGCCGGGTGGTGCATAGCCGCAGCCAAGTCCGGCCGGATCGCGGCAGGACTCTCCGCCAGGCTGGAAATACAGTACCGCCTACGTAAAAAATACAGCATTTGCTGTACAGCCCTCTGCTGTCCCCCTGCATATCCTGAAGCCACGGTCTGTCGCCAATGATGGCGGCCGGTGACCGGGACAAAGGGGACGGAGATGCACTACCAGGTCAAGGCGTTGCGGCAGGGAGAGGCGATCGCGCTGCTCGCCTGCGAGGCCCAGGATGCCTTGGCCGCCACGTCCCAGGTGGAGTCGCAGGGTTATACCGTGCTGTCGGTGACGCCTCAGGCGCTCTGGAACGGCTGGCGGGATCGCCTGGGCAGCCGGTTCCAACTCGTTCTGTTCAGCCAGGAGCTGTTATCCCTGCTGGATGCGGGGCTGTCCCTGGTGGAGTCGATCGAGACCCTGGCCGAGAAGGAGCATCGGGCCGAGCACCGCAAGCTGCTGCGCCAGATCATCGCCAAGCTGTATGAAGGGCAGCCGCTGTCGTTCGCCCTGCAACAGTTTCCCGCCGTATTTCCGCCCTTGTACGTGGCGTCGGTGCGCGCCAGCGAGAAGACCGGCGACCTCAGCGAGGCCCTGACCCGCTATGTGGCCTATCAGGAGCGGGTCGACCTGGTGCGCAAGCGCATCGTCAGCGCCTCGATCTATCCCATGCTGCTGATCTTCGCCGGCAGCCTGGTGACCCTGTTCCTGCTCCTCTACGTGGTGCCGAAGTTCGCCCGCATCTACGAGGACATCGGCGGCGAGATGCCGTTCTTCTCCCAGATCCTGATGGCCTGGGGGCGCTTGCTGGAGGCGCACAAGTTCGAGGTGCTGGTGATCCTTCTCGCTGTCCTGGCCGGCCTGGTCTACTGGGTGACCCGGCCCGGCTTCGGACGCCTCGCCATGCAGTTGCTCTGGCGCCTGCCCGCCATCGGCGAGCGTTTGATGATCTACCAGCTGGCCCGGTTTTATCGCACCCTGGGCATGCTGCTGCGTGGCGGCATTCCGGTGGTGACCGCCCTGGACATGGTGTCCGGCCTGTTGCAGCCCGCCTTGCGGGTCCGCCTGGCCGGCGCGGCAAGATCCATCCGCGAGGGCCTAACCATCTCGCTGGCCATGGAAAACCACGGCCTGACCTCGCCGGTCGCCCAGCGCATGTTGCGGGTGGGCGAGCGCACCGGCGACATGGGCGAGATGATGGACCGCATCGCCGCCTTCTACGACGAGGAGATGGCGCGCTGGGTGGACTGGTTCACCCGCCTGTTCGAGCCGCTGTTGATGGCCTTCATCGGCCTGGTCATCGGCCTCATCGTCGTGCTGATGTATTTCCCCATCTTCGAACTGGCCGGGAGCATTCAATGAATCTCATGGAACCGATGGCCGGCACCCTGCCTGCACTCGACCCGGCGCTCCTGCGCCAGGCCAGGCGGCAGGCCGAACTGGGCGGCCGCCAGTTGATGGAGGTGCTGGAAGAAACCCTGGCGCTGGCGCCCGAGGCCTTCGTGGCCAGCCTGGGCTCGGCGCTGCATTTCCCGGTCCTGGCGATGGCCGAGATGCAGCAGCTGACGCCGGCCTTCGATGTAATCCCCTTCGCCGAGGCGATGGAACACGAGTGCCTGGCCTTTCGCGATGCCGACAACCGACTGCTGTCGGTCAGCGGCGATCCCTTCAACCGCGCGCGCCAGGCCTGGCTGGCGGAACGCCTGCGCGAACCGCACCGCCACTACCTCGCCCATCCTGCCGATATCGCCGCCTGGCTGGCCCGTCAGGAGGATGGCCTGCACGCCATGGACA
>JBAZLW010000028.1:0-16119 GCA_041650095.1 Hydrogenophilaceae bacterium
GTGCTGCCAGTGAGGTCGTGGCCGACATCCACACCTACGTCAACGCCCACATCCCGCGCCGCTGCCCTTCGGTCGCGGAGAAGGACGAGCTGGTGCAGATCGTTAAGCAAGAGTTGCGGGCGCCGTTCGGACAGAGACGGATGCTCGATGCCGAGGATGACGACCGGGTCAAGATCGCCCACACCTTCAGCGGCCAAGGATCGCCCGAGGAGGTGCGCATCACTTTGCGGTATGCGCTGACCTTCGGCCGGACCACCGCTGACCGGCTCCAGCGCTATTGCGACGAGGACCCGAAGATCGGCCTGGATTGCGTGGGCTTCGTGATGAACTATTTCATGTTCATAGGCCGGTTGGACGAGCGGCTGAGCTATATCGACGGCTATGCCGAGAGAGGCGCCCCGCGATTGGACATAGATGAGTTGCGGCCGCGTGACGTGCTCATCTGGCAGAGCGCCAACGCCGATGCGATCGGCCATATCGCCGTGGTAGACCGGAAGGATGCGGGCAGCGACCGCATGATGGTGGCCGAGTCCTGTGGCAGCCGCGGCCTGTCGGTATCCGAGTATGCCGTACTCGAGGTGCGGGACGGCCTGTTCACCGTGCACGTGACCGGCGGCGCCACGAGCCACGTGAGGATATACGAAATGCCTTGAGGCGAAGTCTCCTCCGGGACTTGTGCCGGCTGCCGATGATCCAACTGCAGAGGCAGCAGTGAACCGCTGGGGCGGAGCGGATCAATGGCAAGCCGTTGCAATAGACCTGCTCGATCAGTACTGGTCTGCCGCCCAGCCATCCAGGTGGGTACAGGCCTCCAGCGTGGGCTTGTCGGTGTCTTTGCCCAGCATGGGGGTGAAACAGAGGTATTCATTGCCCTGGCCATCGGACAGGTTGCGCAGGGGCATTTCACCCAGTTTTTCGTAGCCGCGGGCATCCATCATGATGAACTGGTAGTCCTCGCCTACGCAGACCTCCAGCCTGCCGCCGTTTCCTGCGCCGTATTTGGCCCACCAGGTTTCGGGATCGGCGCCGTCGTAGAAGGGAGGCATGGCTTGGCCACTGCTCTGGTGCCAGGCCATGATGGTGGGATCCTGCATCTGGTTTTCCCTGGCGACCTGAAGGGCGAGCAGGCTGGCGCTTTCGAAGTTGCGCTCTGCTCCGGGATATTTGATCTGGACGTTACGCATGGTATTCCTTTCTGGAATGGGTGCTTGCGTGCTGATGCCGGCAAGGTTGCCGCACCGCATGTGACCATTTATAGATCAATACCCGACAAAAGCAATCAAGTAAATGGTTTGGGCGGTTGATGCATGGCCGGCCGGCCAGTGGACTGGCGGCGTTTACCGTTCGGGCCGCCATGGGCATGGGGGATCCACGGTCCCGGCCGGCTACGACATGACAAGGTGTATGATCAGCCCTGATGTACCCAGGCAATTTCACCGTTGTCCAGGTTGCAATTCCGGGCGCCCACGCTGGCCGGTTCAGTTGGCATCCCTATCTCGCCATGCAGCATTCGATTACGCCCATGAGTTGGGTAAAGGAGTCTTTTTGGCCAAACCAAACTACCAGTTCGAAAAACGCCAGAGGGACTTGGCGAAGAAACAAAAGCAAGAAGACAAGCGCCGTCAGAAGCTGGCGGACAAGGCTGCCGCCGATGGCAGCGACCACGATAACGCGGCAGAACCGTCCCAGGCTCCGCCAGCCGGCCCCGACAGCGAGACTTGACGCCCCGGATGGCAAGCACCCTGACGGGATGGCTGTCCGTTATCCGGAAATCCGGGCTGTATCGCAGTAAGCTTGGGATAGGCAGCTGCCGGAGCACGTTGTGGCGCGGTGATGGCATGTTCGCTTTGCGATGAGCCAGGCCTCGGGCACACTGTTCTGCGCCGCCACAAGGAGTCTCGAAAATGGACAAGCTGGAAATTCTCGGCATCGTGGGGAGTTTGCGCAAGGACTCCTACAACCATGCCGCACTCAAGGCGGCGCGGGAGTCGATGCCGGACGGTGTGGTGCTGAGCCTGATCGAACTGCACGACATTCCATTGTTCAACCAGGATCACGAAAAGGCGTTGCCGGATGCCGTTCTTGAATTCAAGCGCCGGATTCGGGCCGCAGACGCCATCCTGTTCGCCACGCCGGAGTACAACTATTCGGTTCCCGGGGTGCTCAAGAATGCCATAGACTGGGGTTCGAGACCTTATGGCGAGAATGCCTGGCAGGGCAAGCCGGCGGCGATCATGGGGGTGTCCCCCGGCCGCCTGGGAACCGCCCGCGCCCAATACCATCTCCGGCAGATCCTGGTCGCCTTCAATATGCCCGTGGTGAGTCAGCCTGAAGTGATGATCGGCGAAGCCGCACAGTTGTTCGATCAGAACGGCAGACTGGCCGACGAGCCGACCCGACAACGCATCCGGAAACTGCTGGATGCGCTGGTGCAACTGGCGCGCAGCCAGCCGCCGGGCGACAGGCCGGGCGCCTGAGGGCGGTCGTCCAGGCCTGCGCCATCGCTCCGACGTCGGCGGGCGTGGGTTCGCATGGCCAAAACGCGGGCATTCATTCGTTCGCGTAGAATAATCGCAGCGAGGAGAACGACATGACAATCAATCGACGCGAGTTCCTGATCGCCAGCGGGGGCGCGCTTGCCGCCGTCGGTTTTCCCGTCATCGCCAAGGCCAGGCCCAGGGTGGTCATCGTCGGCGCCGGCTATGGCGGCGCCACCTGTGCCCGCTATCTCAAGCTGTGGCAGCCGAGCATCGAGGTCACGCTGATCGAGCCGAACGAACGCTTCGTGTCCTGCCCGTTCTCCAACACCGTGCTGGCCGGCTGGAACCGGCTCGGCGACATCACCTTTCCCTACGACAGCATCAAGGCGGTGGTCGACCGTTTCGTCAGGGATACGGTCACCGCCATCGACACCGGCAAGCGCACCGTCAGCACGGCCGGCGGCAAGACCCTGGCCTATGACCGCCTGATCCTGGCGCCCGGGATCGAGCTCCAGTTCGACAAGGTGGCCGGCTACGACACCGAGGCGCAGAAGACCGTCAAGCATGCCTGGAAGGCCGGTCCGGGCCAGACCGACGTGCTGCGTCGGCAACTCGAAGCCATGCCGAACGGCGGCACCTTCGTGATCTCGATCCCGATGGCGCCGTTCCGCTGCCCGCCGGCGCCCTACGAGCGGGTCAGCCTGATCGCCGATTATTTCAAACGGGCCAAGCCGCGCAGCAAGATCATCATGCTGGACGGCAATCCGGACATCGTGTCCAAGAAGACCTTGTTCCTGGCCGCCTGGCGGAAGCACTACGGCTATGGCACGGATGACAGCATGATCGACTACCGCCCCAACAACCTGCCCGCCGCGATCGATGCCAAGGCGATGAAGGTCAGCACCGACTTCGACGACGTCAAGGGCGACGTCATCAACCTGGTGCCGCCCATGCGTGCCGCTACCATCACCGGCCGGATCGGCGCCCGCACCGGCGACAACGGCAACTGGTGCCCGATCGACAATCTCAGCTACGAATCCACCGAGGTGGCCAACGTCCACATCCTGGGTGATTCCATCCTGTCCAACCTGTCCAAGGCGGCGGCCCTGGCCAACAACAGCGGCAAGTTGTGCGCCTACGCACTGACCGAAATCTTCTCCGGTCGAGCGCCCGACCCGGCCCCGGTGGTGACCAGCACCTGCTATTCCGCCAGCACCCGCCACACCGCCTTCCACGTCGCCACTGTGTTCCGCTACAACCCGGCCGACAAGAGCATGCAGGTGCAGCCGGGCAGCGGCGTCTCGGACAGGGAGACGGAGGAGGAATTCAATTACATGCGCGGCTGGGCGCGGAATATCTGGGCCGACACCCTGGGTTTGCCGAGGGGCTATCGCTTCACCAACAAGGTTTAGCGTCAGTGGGCCAGGGCGACCAGCCCGAGGCCGGCCGCCAGCACGGCGGTCCAGAACAGCCGGGACCGGCGGTGCTGTTTCTCGCCGAACCAGAACACCGACAGCAGGGCGGCGATGACGATGCCGCCGTTGCTGAGCGCTACCGTGTAGGCGGCCGGCAGGCTGGCCATGGCGAAAATCACCAGGGCATAGGCGGTGCCGATGGCCAGCGCGCCCGCCGCCAGCAGGCCGGCCGGGGGGCGCTGGCGGGGACGCCAGTGGCCGCTTTCCAGGCGCAATGCGACGGTCAGGGCCAGCCAGGCAACGAGGTAGCCCAGGGTCACGTAGCCGAACTGGCTGGCGAGCCCGGGCAGGTGCGTCACGGCGACCTTGTCGCTGAGCGAATACACGGTGGTGGCCATGGCCGCGAGCAGGGCGGGTGCGATGGCGCGGCGGGCGTCGACCCGCCAGGCGGTGGCGCCGAGCAGCAGGAGCGCGAGGCTGCTGATCACGATGCCGGCGATGCCGGCCGGGCTGAAGGTCGCGCCGAACAGCAGTGCGCTGACCAGGGCGATGAACAGCGGCGCGCTGCGGGCGATCGGGTAGGCCAGCGCCACCGGGGCATGCCGGTAGGCCACGCGCAGGCCGAGGAAATAGATCGCCAGAGCCGCGCCGGACAGGATTATGCAGGTGACCAGAGTGGCGTCCCAGCGCGCCTCGACGGCCAGGATGGCGAGCGACCACGGTCCGATCAGCAGCAGGTGCCCGGCCAGCGCCCACCAGATGAACTCCTGGCGCGCCGGGACGTGGCGGGCCAGCAGGTTCCAGGTGACATGAAGGGCGATGGCGAGCAGGATCGCGCTGGCGGCGGTCATCGGATGCGGGACTGGATCTGAACGGCTGGAACCCTACCCGTACCGGCAGGAAACGCAAGTCCGCTGCGCTTTGGCTATCATTGCCGCCATGACCCCACTCTACGCCGACGACGCCCTGCTGGTATTCGACAAACCCAGCGGCCTGCTCGCCGTGCCCGGACGCGGAGCGGACAAGCAGGACTGCCTGAGTGCGCGGGTGCAGGTCCGCTACCCGGACGCCCTGATCGTGCACCGGCTCGACATGGCGACCTCCGGACTGATGGTGATGGCGCGCGGCCCCGCCACGCAGCGTATCTTGAGCATGGCCTTCGCCGAGCGCGCGGTGACCAAGCGCTACATTGCCATGGTGGCCGGGCGGCTGACCGCGCCCGCGGCCGAGTGGGGGATCATCGACCTGCCTATCATGGTCGACTGGCCGAACCGGCCCCTGCGCATCGTCGATCATGACCTGGGCAAGCCGAGCCTGACCCGCTGGCGGTTGCTGGGCCATGGCCCGGACGGGCTGATCACCCGGGTCGAACTGGAACCGGTCACCGGCCGTTCGCATCAGTTACGCGTGCATCTGCGCGCCCTTGGGCATCCGATCCTGGGCGATACCCTGTATGCGCCGCCCGACGTGCAGGCGATGGCCTCGCGGCTGCTGCTGCACGCCTGGTCGCTGGCCTTGACGCATCCTGTCACAGGCGAGCCGCTGACGTTCGCAAGCCCGGCACCTTTCTGACCGGTTCCTGATCTATGCCGCCAGCCTTGCATCGGGAAGAACCGGGTCGATATGGGGTACCAGTAGAGCTCTGGACAACGGGCCAGCCATCGGCCGGCCAACAGGGGGCAGTCCCTATTTCGTGAGGGGTACGATAGACCATCGCTTGCTGTAGCAGCTGGACCGCGTTAGCCGGAAAGTTGGTTGCCACCAGGCATGGCCGATGGCCATAAAATGGCTGTCGTTATCCAACCGGTTCAGATCATGAAATTTCAGCACTTGGCCATCGGCGCCCGCTTCGAGTTCGAGGGCAAGATCTATGTCAAGACCGGGCCGATCGCGGCCGCTTCGGAGTCGGGGGCACAGCGCATGATCCCGCGCCATGCCGTGCTCAGGCCTCTCGACGGTGCGCAGCCGATTGAGAAACCGAAACCCGGCCGCAAGTTGGACGAGGCGCAAGTCTTGGCGGCGTTCGATGCCTTCTACTCGGAGTGTGCCCGTCTGCTCGACGAGCCGGCCAAGCTGGCCCTGGCGGATGCCAGAACCCGTTTCCTGGCCAGCTTGCAGCTGGGGTGAAGCGGAGGGCACGCGCCGCCCGGTGCGATGTCGATGCCTGGCGGCTTCATGCCGCCTTGCGCTGTTCCTTCTTGTGGGCGAATTCGCCTTCCGTGGCCTGGCCCTTGATCATCGCCTCGGGCACTTCGATCAGCTTGCCGGTGCCCACGTCGTAGATATAGCCATAGATGGGGATGTCCCTGGGCACCAGCGGGTGCTTGCGGATGCGCTCCACATCGGCCACCACGCTGGCTTTCTGGTCCTGTATGGTCAGCCAGTCGACATAGTCGCCCTCGTGCGAGCCGGGTCCTGGACCTTCGTCGCTCCAGCCGCCCGCTCCCAGCTTGGCCGTCTTCAGGCTGCTCGCCAGCAGGCCGCGCATGACGGAGTCGGTAAAGGTTTCCATGCCGCAGTGGGTGTGATGCACGACAAACCATTCACGGGTTCCCAGCAGCTTGTAGGAGATCACCAAGGACCGGATGGCGTCGTCGCTGGCCCGGCCGCCGGCGTTGCGGATGACATGGGCGTCACCTTCGGCCAGGCCGGCGAATTTGGCCGGGTCCAGGCGGGCGTCCATGCAGGTCAGGATGGCGAAGCGGCGGGCTGGCGGCATGGCCAGCTTGCCCTTGTCGCCGAACGTGCCGACGTAGGCCTCGTTGGCGCGCAGGACTTCAGTGTAAACAGTGCTCATGATTGCTCCTTCTCTCGTGATTGGCCGGATCGACTGCTGTCCGGATTGTGAGTTGGAGCATTCGGGTTGCCGCTTGTTCTGGTATGCAGGCGCGAAGTAGGTGTTTCATGTAGCCGGCAGGTAGGGGCTACTGCAGCGCGCACGCGGCAGACAATCCAGCCGCCTCAGATCAGGGGACTCAGTCGTGGTGCCTGCCCAGAAAGGCGCGCTGCAGGGCCTTCTTCAAGAGCGCGCTGCAGTTATTTCTCGCGGTCCTGTTCCGGGATGGCGTCTACGGTCTGCCGGTGGTGGCTACCTGCGCAGGTCGAGGGTATAGGGGTATTCGCCCGACGGCTCCTCTTCGGGCGGGGCCGTCGGCCCGATCGGGCTGCCGGCCGGCAGGAAACCGGCCAGCGTGCCCGTCCACGGCGGCGCGGCGTAGTAGCCGGCGCTGTGGCCGATGTCCTGGAAACGGATGTGGCGACGGGCCTCGGCCTCGTTGGCGTTGACCGGCAGGTGTTCGTAGTTGCGCCCGCCCGGGTGCATGACGTGATAGGTGCAGCCGGCCAGGGCGCGCTGGTTCCAGAGGTCGACCAGGTCGACCACCAACGGCGCATGCGGGGCGATGGTCGGGTGCAGGGCCGAGGCCGGCTGCCAGGCCCGGTAGCGCACCCCGGCGACGTATTCGCCATGCACGCCGGTGCTCTTCATGGGCACCCGGCGGCCGTTGCAGACCACCGCGTAGCGGCCGTCGGTGAGGCCGCTGGCCTTGATCTGCAGGCGTTCGACCGAGGAATCGACGAACCGGGCGGTGCCGGCGCGGGTGGTCTCCTCGCCCAGCACCGGCCAGGGTTCGATGGCGGCGCGCAGTTCCAGCTCGATGCCGCCGACCTGCAGGCTGCCGTGGCGGGGCAGGCGGAATTCCAGGAAGGGCGCGAACCAGTCATCCTGAAACGGGTAGCCGGCCTGGTTGAGATCGGCCACCACCTCCCTCAGGTCTTGCCACAGGTAGTGCGGCAGCATCCAGCGGTCATGCAGCTCGGTGCCCCAGCGCACCAGCGGACGGTCGTAGGGCTGGGCCCAGAAGCGTGCCACCAGGGCCCGCAGCAGAAGGATCTGGGCCAGGCTCATGCGCGCGTGCGGCGGCATCTCGAAGGCGCGGAATTCCAGCAGGCCCTGGCGGCCGGATGCGGTGTCGGGCGAGTAGAGCTTGTCGATGCAGAATTCCGAGCGATGGGTATTCCCGGTCAGGTCGGCAAGCAGGTTGCGGAACAGGCGGTCGACCAGCCAGGGCTGGGTGGTGCCGCCGAAGGGCACCTGTGCGAAGGCGATCTCCAGTTCGTACATCGCCTCGGTCTTGCCTTCGTCGACGCGCGGCGCCTGGCTGGTGGGGCCGACGAACAGACCGGAGAACAGGTAGGACAGGGCCGGGTGGTGCTGCCAGTAGGTGACCAGGCTCTTGAGCAGGTCGGGCCGGCGCAGGAAGGGACTGTCGGCCGGCGTGGGGCCGCCCAGGGTGATGTGGTTGCCGCCGCCGGTGCCGGTGTGGCGGCCGTCGAGCATGAACTTCTCGGTGCCCAGGCGGGTCAGGCGCGCCTCTTCATACAGGGCGACGGTGCGGGAAACCAGCTCGTCCCAGGTCCGGGACGGGTGGATGTTGACCTCGATGACGCCGGGGTCGGGCGTCACCAGCAGTTTTTCCAGGCGGCCGTCGGAGGGCGGGGCATAACCCTCCAGCGCCACCGGCAGCTTGAGCGCGGCGGCAGTCTGTTCGACCGCGGCGATCAGGTCGAGGGCGTGCTCCAGACGTTCGAGCGGGGGTAGGAAGACGTGCAGGCAACCGCCGCGTGCCTCGACGCAGACAGCGGTGTGGGGTACCGAGACCTTGCCTTGCGGCAGGTCGGCGACCGGTTGCGGGTGGATCTCCGGATGCGGATCGGGGACCGGGTCGATATGGCTGTAGCGGGCGGCGATCTCGCCATGGAAGTCGGGCAGCGGCGCCCCGACTTCGAACGGATCGGTCTCGCCCATCGACTCCCGCTCGGCCTCGGCCACCCAGGGCAGCGATGCCAGCGGCAGGCGCAGGCCGACCGGCGAGTCGCCGGGAACCAGGTACAGGCGTTCCCGGCGCATCGGCCAGGTTGCCGAGTACCAGCCATCGACGCTCCAGGCCACCGGCAGGACATAGCCGGCCGGGGTGTCGAGACCGCGCGACAGCTTGTCGGCCAGGGTGCGGCGGACCATGTCATCCTTCAGGTCGACCCTGGCCAAGTCTATGTTGGCCGGCAGTTCGGCCTCCTGCAACAGGTAGTGCAGGGCGTCTTCGTAGGCCGGGATGACGTACTTACCGGCCAGGGCGAGATGCCGGGCCAGGTGGTCTGCGAAGCGGCGGGCGTCCTCATGGCCGTGGCCGTAGTCGCGACCGGCCTCGGCCAGCAGCTGGTCGTCGCGCCAGATCGGTGCGCCGTCCTTGCGCCAGTACAGGCCGAGCGCCCAGCGCGGCAGCGGCTCGCCCGGATACCACTTGCCCTGCGCGGTGTGCAGCAGGGCGCCCGGGGCGAAACGCTCCTTCAGGCGCCGGACCAACACCTCGGAACGCTCGCGCTTGTGTGCGCCGAGCGCGGCGGTGTTCCATTCCGGTGCGTTCATGTCGTCGATCGACACGAAGGTGGGCTCGCCGCCCTGGGTCAGGCGCACGTCCATCTGTTCCAGACGCTCGTCGACCAGGCGGCCGAGGGCCTGGATATGGCTCCATTGTTCGTCGCTGTAGGGTTTGGTGACGCGCGGGTCTTCCTTGAACCGGGTCACCGTGTTGCTGAAGCTGAACTCGACCTCGCACGGCTCGGTGAGGCCGGCTATGGGTGCGGCGCTGCTCGGGTGCGGCGTGCAGGCGAGCGGGATGTGGCCCTCGCCAGCGAACAGGCCGGAGGTGGGGTCGAGGCCGACCCAGCCGGCGCCCGGGATATAGACCTCGGCCCAGGCGTGCAGATCGGTGAAGTCGTGTTCCGGGCCGGACGGGCCGTCGAGCGACTTCTCGTCGGCGGTAAGCTGGACCAGGTAGCCGGACACGAAGCGTGCCGCCAGGCCGAGGTGGCGCAGGACCTGGACCAGCAGCCAGCCGGTGTCCCGGCAGGAACCGAGCGCCTTGGTCAGGGTTTCCTCGCAGGTCTGCACGCCCGGTTCCAGGCGGATGGCGTAGCCGATGGCCTGTTGCAGGCGCCGGTTCAGTTCGACCAGGAAATCGACCGTCGGGGTGGGCGTGCGCTCGATGTCGGCCAGCCAGGCGTCCAGCAAGGGGCTGTTCTCGTGCGCCTCAAGATAGGGCGCGAGTTCCTTTTTTAGTGCGTCGGGATAGGTGAACGGCCATTGCTCGGCATACTCCTCGATGAAGAAGTCGAACGGGTTGATCACCGTCATGTCGGCGATCACCTCGACGTCGACCAGCAGTTCGCGGGCCTTTTCCGGGAACACCAGGCGGGCCAGCCAGTTGCCGAACGGGTCCTGCTGCCAGTTGATGAAATGCTGGCCCGGCCTGACCGTCAGGCTGTAGGACTGGATCGGGGTACGGCTGTGCGCGGCGGGGCGCAGGCGGACGACATGGGGACTCAGGCTGATCGGGCGGTCGAAGCGATAATGCGTGGTGTGCCGGATGGCGATATGGATGGACATTGCGTCTCAGGGTGGCTTGGGCATGCCATGAGCAGCAATTAGCATGCCCATGGCAGGTCAATTTTCCGGCGGTTTGCCCGGGAAGCTGAATACCCGGTGATCCTCGGTGCCGGTGGCCTCCATCTCCCAGGGGAAACGGGGCAGGTTTTCCAGGGCATGGGTCAGTCCCTGGTTCCAGCGCTCGGAAATTTCGCGGGCGAAGGGATCGTCCTCGGTGAGGTACAGGCGGTGGCCCTCGGTAAAAGAGTCGCGCTGGTAGATGAGCATTTCCACCGGCGGCCCGACCGTGACATTGCTGCGTACCGTGGAGTTCATCGACACCAGGGCGCAGCGGGCGGCCCGCTCGATGTCGAGGCCGCGCTTGACGACGCGGTCGAGGATGGGCTTGCCATACTTGATCTCGCCGATCTGCAGGAAAGGATGCTCGCGCGATTCGTGGATGTAGTTGCCTTGCGGATAGACCAGATAGATCTCCGGGGCCTGGCCGGCGATCTGGCCGCCGAAGATGAAGCTGGCCTCGAAATTGGTACTGGCGGTATCCCGCTCGAGCTGCTGCTTCTGCACCACACTGCTGACGATACCGACGTAGTCGGCCGCTTCCTGCATGCTGTTGACGCTGTGCAGGTTGGGTATCAGGCCGCCCGGAACGTCGCTGTTGAGTTTCTTGACCACGGACTGGGTGGTGGCCAGGTTGCCGGCGGAGAGCAGCACGAAGAAGCGTTCGCCCGGCCAGGCGAAGGTATGCATCTTGGAATAGGTGCTGACATTGTCGGTGCCGGCATTGGTACGGGAATCGGAACAGAACACGATTCCTTCGTCGACGTTGATGGCAAGGCAATAAGTCATGGGCTTGGCTACCGGATTACATAACCGAATCTAAACATAGATAACCGTGACATGAAACCGGAATAATTGCCCGCCCCCGGCTGCCCGCAGCAAACCCCGTTTGCTATAGTGGTTAAACGTCGCAGGACGAGGTGTGGCGGTTCGGTATGACGCAAGGGGAATCAGGATGGCAATGACCAGGCTGGGCCGGCAGGGATGCACCCTGGCTTTGTTGGCGTTTCTTGCCGTATCTCCGGTGGTTTGGTCGGCACCCAAGGCCGTGATTACTCCTTCGCCGGCCGCCGACACCAGGATACCGTCCGAACTGGCCGCGGCGGAGGCGGATCTGGCCGAGCAGTTCAGGCACCCGCCGATCAGCCTAGACGCCCTCGACCGGCTCGCCGATGTGCGCGCCGGCATCGCCGAGGCGCTGGCTCGGGCCGGCGAAACGGACCGGGCCAGCGAATACCTGCTGGCCTCCCTCGACCTGGCTCCCGAGCATGGCGAACGCTGGCAGCGTCTGGGCGACCTGGCGGTCCTGTCCGGCCGCGACGAGGACCGCGCCCTGGCCGAGCACGCCTACCGACAGGTGCTCAGCCTCGATCCGGCCCAGAACGCCGCCCGCGTCAAGCTGGCGAGCCTGGCCATCGCCCGCCACGGCTATCCCGAGGCGGTCCACCACTTGGAAATCGCGTTCGCCTATGACGAGGCCGGGCCGGAGTGGCTGCAGGTGGCGACCCTGACCGGCCTGTATGCCCTCACCGGCCAGATCGAGCGGGGCCGGAAATACTTCTCCCGGATGGCACGGGCGACCGGCGACGACCGTTTCGTGCTGGCCGACGCCATCCTGTTGCAGGTGGCCGGCGACGGCAAGGGTGCCGCCAAGCGCCTGAAGGACATTCAGGAAGGCTCGATCACGCCCGACCTGCTCAAACGCTATGCCGGTAAATTGCAGGCCGATTTCACCCCGGGCCTGCTCGACGGCCTGATCAAGTGGCTGAAATAGGGGCCGGCCATGCGCACATCATCCATCGCTTTACTGTTGGTCATGGCTACGCTGGCCATGGTTCCGCCGGCCCTGGCCGACAAGGCCTATGTCAAGGCGGTCGCCAATGCCGATGCCAGCATCAAGGAGTTTCAGGCGGCCGTGAAGTCCGGCGATGCCTTGCGCCAGCGCCAGGCCGTACTGGCGCTCCGGCAGGACCCGATGGCGATCAGCCGGCTGAACAGGTTCGGTGGCGACGAACTCAAGCTCGCGGCCAAACGCGAACTGGCCGCCGTCGAGCAGGGCACCAAGGACCTGGTACGCCAGCGTCTGGCCGACCAGCTCGGCGTGAGCCCGGACAAGATCGGCTTTTTCGAGGCCACCAATCCGTCCGGCGAGATCAAGGTGGGCCAGGACTGGGACGTCACCGCGCGGGTGGAGGTGGGCGAGGTTGAACGGGTCAACGAGGCCGGCCAGTTGGTCAAGGAAAAGGTCTACCAGGACATCCGCATCAAGGACAGCGGCCGGAGTGTCCAGGAGGCCTATTTCGAGGCCGCCACCGGCAAGGTGCGGCCGGCCGATCCGGCTGCCGCCGAACGCTACGCCAGGGAGGCGACCGAGTTTGCCCACCGCCACAACGTCGAGGTGACCGACTACCTCGGCAGCGAGTCCTATGGCGGCCTGCAGGGCGAGGGTGAGGCCATCATCACCGGGCCGAAGAACCAGGCCCTGCGCGACGTCGAGCAACTCGGCAAGGTCATGGAATACAAGAGCAACCTGGCCCGCAACAAGGCCATGGACATCGTCGACGAGGCGGCCGGCAAGGTGAAGGCCATGGGCCTGGCGGCGGACGATCCGCGCGCGCTCAAGATCATGGAGGAGGCCGAGGCCGCCGCCCAGGGCTGGTACCAGGAGCAGGCCAGGCAGTACGTCAAGCAGTTCGACAAGCAGATCGTGACGCGGGTCGAGGCCCTGGGCGGCAAGGTGCCGGCCAGGACCGAGCAGGCCACCGAGGTGCTGCGCCGTCTGGCCAATGGCGAAATCGCGCCGGCCGAGGCGCGGCTGGAGTTGAAGGCCATGGGCGAGACGGTCGACGATGTCATCCGCAAGGGCACCGGGCTGGTCGAGGCGGCCCAGAAGGCCAGGACCATCAGCACCGCGGTCGAGGCCGCGGCCGGCAAGGGCGGCAGCGCGCTCCAGGCGCTCAGGAACATCATGCCCAGGGTGGCCAAGGGCGCCAGTGTGGCGGCGGCGGTGCTGCCCGTGGCCGGCTCGCTGTCGCACGGCTACCGCATCGAACGCGAGCAGGCGGCAATGGAGGATCGTGGCATCAACAACTGGGAGGCCATGAACAATGCCTTCAAACACGCCGTCACCGAGCCGGCCGAGATGGTGGTGGAACTGTTCGGCAAGGGCGTCGAGGCCGGCGGCGAAGGCTTCTACCGGCTGAGCAAGGAGAAGGGCGTGCTCGGCGCCTTCGGCAGCAGCTTCGGCAATGCCCTGTGGTACACCGGGGCCGGCGCCGTCTGGGGGGTCGGCAAGACGGTCGAGGGCGTGGGTTATACGGTGTTCCACCCGGTCGATACCGGTGCCGCCATCATGTACACCGGCCTGCAGGCGGCCGACCTGCTCGGCCAGGCCATGCTGGTGGACGAGATCGCCGCCAACCTCTATTACGACCCGGAGGCGACCCGGGCCGAGTATGAGCAACTGCGCGCCAATGCCGGCAAGTACCTGACCCTGATCGAGGCCGCCACAGGCCAGGCCGAAAAACTGCAGGCCGACCTGCGCGACCTGATCGCCAACGGCAAACCCGAGGCGGCCGACTTCACGGCTAAGGTCAACCGCCTGGTCGACGACTATCGCGCGGCCTACGGCCAGGCCAGCGCTTATCTCGGCCAGTGGTACAGCTTCGTCTACCGCCGTTACGGCGGCCTGGAGAACCCGGTGGTGGCGGAACAGAACTACACTCTGCTGCCGGTCATCAAGCGCATCAAGGCGCTGGCGCCCGATCCCCTGTCCTTCATCGACGCGGCCTTCCTGAAGGGACTGCCCAGCACCCTGCTGGTACGAGTCAAGGACGCCGAGACCGGCAAGGCGCTCGGCCAGCCGGGCTGGCTGCAGATGAACGGGCCGAATTTCGGCCAGGTCTGCCCGGACGGCCGCAGCACCGGCCTGACTTGCGCCGGCATCCCGCCGGGCAGCTATCAGGTCAAGGTCAGCGTGAAAGGCTATGAGCCGGCGCAACTGGAACTGACGGTGAACCCGCTCAAGCGCCGCAGCTATGAATTGCCGGCGACCGTGGCCAAGGAACGCATCGTGCCGACGCATGGCCGGGTCGCCGTGCGGGTGGTCGATGCCAGGACCGGCGCGGCCATCGCCGGGGCCAGCGTACGCATCCGTTCGCCGGAGGGCGCTTCCGAAGCCACCGCCCCCGGCGGCAGCCTGTCGTTCGACCGGGTGGCGCGCGGCAGCAGCACGGTCGAGGCCTCGGCCGCCGGCTATCTGAGCGCTTCCCAGGGCCTGACCGTGAATCCGGCCGCGCAGACGGACTATGCCGTGACCCTGCGCCTGAACAAGGGCCAGGAGCAGCGTGCCCCGGCCGGCCTGTCGATCCGGGTCGAGGACGCCCGCACCCGGCAGCCGGTCTCCGGCGCGCGCGTGCAGTTGTCCGGCGCGGGCCAGGCCAGCGCCGGCGGAAGTCAGGTCCAGTGGCAGAACCTGAAGCCGGGCAGCTATCGCATCGAGGTTTCCGCGTCCGGCTACCTGCCGCACAGCGACAGCCTCGCCCTGGGCCCGGGCGACAACGCCGGAACGGTGGTCAGCCTGCAACCGATGGAGCGCAAGGCGACCGTCGCCGAATCGGATACCAAAGTCGCCGCCGCCAAGTGCTTCGAAGCAAGTCGCAAGAAGATCGCCGAACTGCGCCAGCACAACCAGAGCCAGGATATCAGCGGCAACAGCCTCAATACCGTGACCCTGGGCGCCGATCCCGCCTGCTCCGCTGACTATGGCGCCTGCATCGATACCGCCCGGCAGGCCAGCAAGCAATGCCGGCCGGGGCCCGACGGAACCTTTACGGCCTGTTTTCGGCAGGAAAACGCCGACTGGGTGAAGTGCGCCATGGATGAGATTGCCTGCGGCGAGGCCAAGTTGATGCAGAAATGCGGTCTGAAATAGACATCGCGTCCGGCGAGATTGATTTCTTGCAATTTTTCGATCTGGATCACTTTTCCCGGGCGGATTGGCGATAATTGGCGGATGAAGATTGAACACTTGAATATCGTTTTAGCCGGATTGGCCGAAAAGGGTTGGTGCGTGCTGCCCGACTTCCTGCCGCCGGCGGAAGTCGCGGGTCTGCGGGCGGAGTGCCTGGCTCGACATGATGCCGGCGCCTTTCATGACGCCGGGGTCGGCCCCGGGCAGTCGGCCGTGGTTTCGGAAATTCGCGGCGACCACATCCTCTGGGTGGAGGTGGACGACCCCCACCCGGCCGTCCAGGCCTATGTCGACTCGACCGAAGCGCTCAGGCAGGCGGTCAACCGGGATTTCTTCCTCGGCTTGCACGAGCTGGAATCCCATTTCGCGGTCTACCCGCAAGGGACTTACTACAAGAAGCATCTGGATCGCTTCCGTGACGACGACCGGCGTACCCTGACCACCATCGTCTACCTGAACGAGGCCTGGACCGATGCCGACGGGGGCTTGTTGCGCTTCTGGCCGGATCCCTCGGGCGAGGGCGAGGCCATCGATATCGTGCCGGCCGGTGGCACCCTGGTGACCTTCCTGTCCGAACTCTACTGGCACGAGGTGCTGCCGGCGCGGCGTACCCGCCTTGCGCTGACCGGTTGGTACAAACGGCGCTAGGCGTCGTCGCCGACGAAGGGATTGTGGTGGCGCTCCCAGCCAAAGGTGGAGGCGGCACCATGGCCGGGGATGAATTGCACATCGTCGCCGAGTGGCCAGAGT
>JBAZLW010000029.1:0-16110 GCA_041650095.1 Hydrogenophilaceae bacterium
GGTAGCCGTACACACCCAGGAGGGCGAGCACGACGATGAAATAGCCCACCAGGGCGCGATGGCGCAGGGCCCAGTCGGACAGGTTGAAGCCGGTCATGCCGGTTACCGGGCTTCGGCGCGGAACGGTAGCGGCTGCACCGCCTGGCCGGCGGTCAGCTTGTGGGCACCGACGGCGACCACCTGCTCGCCCGACGCAATGCCGTCCGACAGGACGGTGCCATCCTCGCGGTAGGCCGCCACCTTGACCGGCCGGCGCTGCGCCTTGCCCTGGGCGACCACCCAGACCTCCGCACCCTGGCCCCGGTCGATCACCGCGCTCAAGGGCACCAGAACGCCCGTGCCTGCCTTGGCTGCGGCCAGCGCGACCTGGGCGGTCATGCCCAGTTGCATGGCCGGGGCGTTGTCGAGCAGGCGGATGCGCGCGGCATAGGTGCGGGTCGCCGGGTCAGCGGCAGGCGCGAGTTCGCGCAACCGGCCGCGCAGCCGGGCATCCGGCCGCGCCCACAGGGTGACGGCGAGTTCCGGGGTGGCCTGCAGTTCGGCCAGCTGGCCTTCCGGCACGTAGATGAGGACTTCCTTTTCGTCCGGGCGGGCGACCCGGACGATGGCCTGCCCGGCGGCGACGACCTGGCCGGCCTCGGCCAGGACCGCCGTCACCACGCCGGCGCGGTCGCTGGCCAGGGCGGCGTAAGCGGCCTGGTTGCCGGTCACCGCCAGTTGCGCCCGCGCCTGGTCCAGGCGGGCGGCCGCGGCCTTCCAGGCGGTGGTCTTGGCGTCCAGCATGGCCTGGCTGACGAACTTGTCCCGCGCCAGCGCGGTGTAGCGGTCGAGATCGGCCTTGGCCAGGGCCAGGTCGCTCTCGGCCGCGCCGGCCTGGGCGCGCACGGCGGCGACGTTGAGTTGCAGGTCGGCCGGGTCGAGCCGGGCCAGGACGGTACCCGGCTTTACCGTGGCGCCGACATCAACCAGCCTGGCCACCAGTTTGCCGCCGACCCGGAACGCCAGGTCCGCCTCATGACGTGCGCGTATCTCGCCGGAATAGACCACGGCTCTCGCGGCCGAGGCCGACAGCGCCGGCGACACCAGAACGGAGGGGACGACAATGGGCGCTTTTTTCTCTTCCTTGCAGGCGGACAGCATGCCGGCGGAGGCGGACAGGATCAGGACAAGAGCACTGCGACGGGAAAACACGGAGGGGCCTTTTTTGTTGTCTAAGCAAGCCCGGCTATGAAGCCACGCCGGACGCGATCTGGCAAGAGTGGCGGTTGACAAAGGCCAAGCAGACCCGGCTGTCCGCTAAGCCTGATTGGGCCGTTTTTTCGGAGATAATCGAGCGACCGGAACCGAGAGCCTATCGCCAAGTGGACACCCATACCCTCAGCCAGGAAGAACACTTCATCCGCCAGGAGCCGTATTACGAGCCGGTAGCTGACGAGATCGCCATCTTCGAGGCGGCCTATGCGAACAAACTGCCGGTGCTGCTGAAAGGCCCGACCGGCTGCGGCAAGACCCGTTTCATGGAGTTCATGGCCTGGCGCCTGAAACGGCCGCTGATCACGGTGTCCTGCCATGACGACCTGACTGCCTCCGACCTGGTCGGCCGCTACCTGGTCAAGGGCGGCGAGACGATCTGGGTCGACGGCCCGCTCACCCGCGCGGTACGGGTCGGCGGCATCTGCTACCTGGACGAGATCGTCGAGGCGCGCAAGGACACCATGGTGGTCATCCACCCACTGGCCGACGACCGCCGTGCCCTGCCGATGGAAAAACTCGGCATCCTGCTCGAGGCCACCGATGAATTCTGCCTTGCCATCTCCTACAACCCGGGCTACCAGAGCGTGCTCAAGGACCTCAAGCAATCGACCCGGCAGCGTTTCGTCGCCCTCGAATTCGACTACCCGGTACCGGAACTGGAGCGCCGCATCGTCGCCACCGAGGCCAGGGTCGACTTGGCCATGGCCGACCAGTTGGTCAAGTTCGCCCACATGACCCGCAACCTCAAGGGCAGCGGCCTCGATGAGGGTGCCTCGACCCGGCTGCTGGTGCATGCCGGCAAGCTGATCGCCGGCGGCGTCGACCCGGTCACCGCCTGCCGCAGCGCCGTCGCCCAGGCCGTCACCGACGACCCGGACATGCTGGCGGCGATCCAGGAACTGTCCGCCTCGCTGTTCTGATGACCCAGTCGCTCAGCCAGGTAGAGATCGAGCCGCTGCTCGATCTCTACCTGGAGACCGAGTTCACCTTCCGTCCGGTCGGGCCGGTGGCGGCCGCGCTGTCCCTGCTCGAACGCGCGGAACAGGACTTCGTGCTGGACTGGATCCGGCGCATCGCCACCACCCACATCACCCTGGCGTTCGACTTCGCCAAGCGGGCGCCCGATCTGATCGAGCGCTTCGACCAGCGCGTCATCGAGGCCTGGGCGGTTCACCTGTGCGACACCTACGACCGCGC
This sequence comes from Hydrogenophilaceae bacterium, assembly GCA_041650095.1. Classification (GTDB taxonomy): domain Bacteria; phylum Pseudomonadota; class Gammaproteobacteria; order Burkholderiales; family Thiobacillaceae; genus Parasulfuritortus. The sequence continues at coordinate 2,452 of JBAZLW010000029.1, forward strand.
CGGCATGTATGCCGCACTCGAAGTCGCCGGCCAGGTCGGCAATTTCATGCAGCAACGAGAGGGCCACGCCGCCGGCGCCCTGTTCGAGGACATCGCGCCGGTGCTGGGCAATTTCGTGCATGGCCTCTCGGGTCGAAAACTGAAGCTGGAACAGGGCGACGCGGCCTGGACCGACGGCGAGCGTATCTGCCTGCCCGCCATCATCGCGGCCCTGGCGGGACGTAGCGACAACTTCAAGCTGGCCAAGGCGATGGTCGCCTTCCAGTGGGCGCAGACCCGCTTCGGCACCCTGCGGCCCGCCCTACAAGCCATCTGTGCCACTCATGCCGATCCGGCGCGGGCGCTGCGGCAGTTCCACGGCCTGGAGACCCTGCGCCTCACCGCCCGCCTGGGTCGCGAACTGCCCGGCCTGCATCGCGAGATGCAACGCCTGAGCCAACAACTGGAACCACCGATCGAACCGGCCTGGCTGGAACTGGCTGCGCCGTTGCTGACCCCCGAGGCCACGGTCGAGGACAGCCTGGCCCTGCTCGATGCCGCCTATGCCCTGCCCGACTTTCCGGCCCGCTGCTACCAGGGTGAACTGCGCTCGGACGCGGTGGCGGCGGCACGTGCCGCCCGCCTGGACAAGGAGAAGGCCCGCCTGAGGGTGAAGCTGGCTGATCTCGCCGAGGAGGCGCGCCGGCACAAACCGGAAAATCCGGACAAGCCCGACGCCAGGGAACACTTCGAGGTCGATACCGAGGACCAGGAAGGCCGCCTGGACTTCGAGATCACCCTGGACGGCGCCCCGATCGCCCCGCCCGACGACGTCAAACAGCTGCTCCCCTCGGTGCACCTGGACTTCGGCCAGATTCCGCCGGAATACCTGGTCCCGGCCGGCGACGGCGAATACGACCCCAGCCTGTACGAAGACCAGCCGGCCGACCCGGACGCAGTCTGGCAGGGCACCTACCACGAGGTAGGCGCTCTGTTCTATCCGGAATGGGACCTCGGCCGCCAGCACTACCGCAAGAACTGGTGCGTGATGCGCGAGAAGGAGGTGAAGCCGGTCCATGACGACTTCCCCCGCCTCACCCTGAGCAAGCATGCCGCCCTGGTAAAAAACCTGCGCAAGAGTTTCGAGGCCATGCGTGACGAGAACCGGCTGCTCAAGCGGCAGACCCAGGGCGACGAGATCGACCTTGACGCACTGGTCGAGGCCCTGGCCGACTCGCGCGACGGCCGCGAGATGAGCGACCGTCTGTTCATGCACATGCACCGGGCCGAGCGCAATATCGCGGTGGCATTCATGGTCGACATGTCCGGCTCCACCCGGGGCTGGATCAACGAGGCCGAGCGTGAGGCGCTGATCCTGCTTTGCGAGGCACTGGAAAAACTGGGCGACCGCTATGCCATCTACGGCTTTTCCGGCATCACCCGCAAGCGTTGCGAGCTGTTCCGGATCAAGACCTTCGGCGAGCCCTACACGGAGGAAGTGAGGGCGCGCATCGCCGGCATCGCGCCCCAGGAATACACCCGCATGGGCTTCGCCATCCGGCATCTGAGCAAGCTGTTGAACGAGGTCGAGGCCCGCACCCGGATTCTGGTCACCCTGTCCGACGGCCGCCCGGACGATTACTTCGACGCCTATCGCGGCCCCTATGGCATTGAGGACACCCGCATGGCCCTGCTGGAGGCGCGCCGCAGCGGCATCCACCCGTTCTGCATCACCATCGACAAGGATGCCCGCGACTATCTTCCGCACATGTACGGCGCCGCCCGCTACGTGATCCTGGACGACGTCAGCCAGTTGCCAGGCAAGGTGGCCGACATCTACCGCTGGCTGACCCGCTAGGGCACACCCTGATGCAGCGTGCCGACATCCACCTACACCGCTATTACAGCAATGGCGCCTATGGCCGCGCCTGGGGCGTTCGCCTGGTGACCGCGATCGAAACCGATCCGGCGACCGGGATTGAAACGGTCAGCTTCAAGGGCATCGCCGGACGCTGCCGTCGGCAGACCGGCGCCTGCCCGAGCAAGGAGTTCTCGGCCTGGGCCAAGTACGAAGTGGCCCTGAACGAAAATTCCTGGTTACGAGTGGCAACGCCCTGACCGGCAGCAAACAAAAGGGGCCGCACAAGGCGGCCCCGTCAGGCGGACGGCAATGGCTTTACTTGGCCTTGGCCGTCACCTCGATCTCGACCCGGCGATTCGGCTCCAGACACTCGATCAAGGCCTTTTTCGGCATCTTCATGTCGCACTGGACCACCGGCTGGGTGTCGCCGACGCCACTGGTGATGATGACGCCGGGCTTCACGCCCTTGGCCACCAGGTAGGACTTGACCGAGCGGGCGCGCCGCTCGGACAACTTGCGATTGGCCGAGGCCTTGCCCGTGACATCGGCATGGCCGACGATCTTGATCTGCTCGATCTCGCCCAAGGCCTTGATCCGGGCAGCGACATCGTCCAGGCGAGTCTTGCCTTCCTTGGACAGATCCCTGATGCCCGACTTGCCGCTCTTGAACAGGGTATCGCCGGCCAGGACGATCTTGTTGTCCATGGCCGCAACCGGCTTGGCTGCGGCAGGCTTGGCCGTGGCAGTACTAGCGGCAGCGGCTGGCGCGGTGGCGCCGATCGTGGGTACGAAACCGGCCAGATTGGTCAGCAATTCCGGGCTGAACATGTTGAAGCTGGCAACCGGATCGGCCCCCCAGGGGCTGGAGGCACCGGCCAAGTTGGCAGGACGCCAGCCCAGCCAGGAATTCGTGGTCGCACCCGAGGTGCCGGTCGGATCCATCATCGCGCCCGCCATGCCGGTGTACAGGGCCGGGTTCATGACGTTACCCATGAAATTCCAGGCGCGCGGGTCCATGCCGGCCATGGGCCAGCGCATATAGGTATTGGGGTTCATGGTCGAAAGCATCATGTCCCAGACGCGCGGATCCATCGGCATCATCGCCCAGCGCATCATCTTGCCGGGGTCGGAGAACTGGGTCAGCATGGCCGTGTAGAAGGCCGGATCCATGCCGGCCTGCATCCAGCGCAGGTACAGGTTGGGATCGGCGAAGGCCATGTAGTTCTGCACCGCCGCAGGGTTGGCCATGGAGTTCATCATGTTGAGCCAGCCGCCCGGCTCCATCGCACCCTTCATGCCGGTGATGTAGAAACCCGGTTCGGTGACGGCGTTGCTCCAGGGCACGAACATACGTGGATCCTTGAAGGCGCTGCTGTTGCGGGTGAAGTCGGTCATCCGCGTCATCCACTCCTCGGGGGTTTTCGGTGGCACCGGCGCCGCCTGGGTGACTACCGGGACCATGGGCCAGGGGTAGGCAACGGCGGGAACTGGGTCGGCTGCCTGGGCTGCAATTGCCGAAAACGCCAGGGCGAACAAGGGTGCGCGCAGTTTCATGGGACTTCCTTTCTGGTTATCCGGGACGGAAAATTAGGTTTCCCGCATATTCTAACAAAGCATGGAGTCAATGCATTGACAGGCGTCAAAGCGATGTGCAAGGCAAGCCTGTTTCTGTTGCACAGAAACAAACGGGCCGGATGACCGGCCCGCTGCTTGAAAACATGCGCCCTGCGCTCACAATCCGCCTCACCTGCAAACGGGAGCGGGCAGGTGTGAGGGAAAATCGGCCCAGATCCAAAGGAGTCTGAGCCGATCGGTGTCAGTAACCGCTCACCCTCAGGCCAGCAGGGGCACGATCAGCAAGGCGACGATGTTGATGATCTTGATCAGCGGGTTCACGGCCGGGCCGGCGGTGTCCTTGTAGGGATCGCCGACGGTGTCGCCGGTCACCGCGGCCTTGTGGGCCTCGGAACCCTTGCCGCCGAAGTTGCCTTCCTCGATGTACTTCTTGGCGTTGTCCCAGGCACCGCCGCCGGTGGTCATCGAGATGGCCACGAAGATGCCGGTGATGATGGTGCCGACCAGCACGCCGCCGAGCGCCTGCGCGCCCAGGGTCAGGCCGACGATCAGGGGCACCGCGACCGGCAGCAGCGACGGGATGATCATTTCCTTGATCGCGGCCTTGGTCAGCATGTCGACGCAGGTGCCGTATTCGGGCTTGCCGGTGCCTTCCATGATGCCGGGGATTTCCTTGAACTGGCGACGCACTTCAACCACCACGGAACCGGCGGCACGACCGACCGCTTCCATGCCCATGGCGCCGAACAGGTAGGGCACCATGCCACCGATGAACAGGCCGATGATAACCATGTGGTTGGACAGGTCGAAGGTCATCGCCACGGCGAGGGGGTCGTTCAGCAGCGCCTTGGCATTGATCGCGTGGGTGTAGTCGGCGAACAGCACCAGGGCGGCCAGGCCGGCGGAACCGATGGCGTAACCCTTGGTCACCGCCTTGGTGGTATTGCCCACGGCGTCGAGCGGATCGGTGATGTTGCGGATGCTCTCGTCCAGACCGGCCATTTCGGCGATGCCGCCGGCGTTGTCGGTGACCGGGCCGTAGGCGTCCAGCGCGACGATGATGCCGGCCATGGACAGCATGGAGGTGGCGGCGATGGCGATGCCGTACAGGCCGGCCAACTCGTAGGCACCGAAGATGGCCAGACAGACGGCCAGCACCGGAGCGGCGGTGGACTTCATCGACACGCCCAGGCCGGCGATCACGTTGGTGCCGTGACCGGTGGTGGAGGCCTGCGCGATGTGGCGTACCGGGCTGAACTCGGTGGCGGTGTAGTACTCGGTGATCCACACCATGGCCGCAGTCAGGCCCAGGCCGATCAGGGCGGCGAGGTAAAGGCTCATCGAGGACACCAGCTGGCCGTCGATCATCACGCCATCACCCAGCATCATGGTGGTGATGGGGTAGAACGCGACCGCGGCGAGGACGCCGGACACGATCAGGCCGCGATACAGCGCGTTCATGATCTTGCCGCCCTCGCGCGCCTTGACGAAGTAGGTGCCGACGATGGAGGCGACGATGGCGAAGCCGCCCAGCACCAGCGGATAGATCACCGCTTCGGGCGAACCGGTGATCATCAGGCCGCCCAGGAGCATGGTGGCGATGATGGTCACGGCATAGGTCTCGAACAGGTCGGCGGCCATGCCGGCGCAGTCGCCGACGTTGTCACCGACGTTGTCGGCGATCACGGCCGGGTTACGCGGGTCGTCCTCGGGGATGCCGGCTTCGACCTTGCCCACCAGGTCGGCGCCGACGTCGGCGCCCTTGGTGAAGATGCCGCCGCCAAGACGGGCGAAGATGGAGATCAGCGAACCGCCGAAGGCCAGGCCGACCAGGGCATGGGTTGCTTCGGAGGTGCTGGCGCCCATCATCAGGGTGAGCACGGCGAAGTAGCCGGCGACCCCCAGGAGGCCGAGACCAACCACCAGCAGGCCGGTGATGGCACCGCCCTTGAAGGCGACGTTGAGCGCGGCATTGAGACCGTCCTTGGCCGCTTCGGCAGTGCGCACGTTGGCGCGCACCGAGACGTTCATGCCGATGTAGCCGGTGAGGCCGGACAGGACGGCACCGAGGGCGAATCCGACCGCAGTCTGCCAACCCAGGGCGACGAAGATCGCGACCAGCAGGACCGCACCGACGATACCGATGGTGGTGTATTGCCGGTTCAGGTAGGCCTGTGCGCCCTCCTGTACAGCCGCGGCGATTTCCCGCATGCGGTCGTTGCCGGTCGGCAACGACAGGATCCACTTAATGGACATGGCCCCGTACAACAAGGCCAAAACCGCCGCCACGAGGGCGAACATCAAGCCTTCACTCATCTTTCAATCTCCTTAATGACAAGAACTACAACCGCGGTCCGTCGAAGCCTGGACACCGGAACCAAGGGTATATTAGGATTCCCTAATCCACATTTCACATCAAATAATCGAGCTCACGGATAAGATTTTCCAATGGCCAGGCCGCCCTCGAAGCGGGTGCCCGGCGCAAAACCAAAAATCTCGTCCAGGGCCAATTCCCTGATCAACCCATCCACTGCCGCCTGACCATGCTCCTTCATCACCTCGGACAGGATCAACTTGGCCGAGTTGGCGTTATAGAAACCGCCGAAGTCGGCCTGCACCTTGAGCAACTGACGAGCGCGGTCCAGGGTCACTGAAGATCAGCCGAGAGTTAAGAGTTGAGAGTCGAGAGAAGACCGTGCGGCCCCACTCTCTACTCTCGGCTCTCGACTCTCCACTGCCTTTCTTACAGCTTGAACTCGGGCAGCTTCTTGGCCACCGTCGCGTTCTTCATGGTCACGTAGACCGGCAGGCCACCCTCGTACTTCGGGTAGTCCTCGCCCTGGATCAGGCCGGTCAGATAGTTGCGGCACTTGTTGGTGATGCCGTAGCCGTCCTTGCTGATGAAGTCGCGCGGCATGAACTTCTCGACGTTGGCGACATCCTTCAGCTCGGCGTAGCCCAGCTTGTACTTGTACGGCGTGTCGGACAGGCGAACGATGGTCGGCATCACCGAGTTGTGACCCTTGACTGCCAGCTCGACCGCCTTCTTGCCCAGCTCGTAGGCCTGCTTGACGTCGGTCTTGGAGGCGATGTGGCGGGCGGCACGCTGCAGGTAGTCGGCCACGGCCCAGTGGAACTTGTGGCCGAGAGCGTCCTTGATCATGTTGGCGACCACCGGGGCGGCACCGCCCAGCTGGGCATGGCCGAAGGCGTCGCGGGTGCCCTGCTCGGCCAGGAACTTGCCGTCCGGGTAGTGGCAGCCTTCCGACACCACGATGGTGCAGTAGCCGTGTTCCTTGACCTTGGCATCGACGGCGGCCAGGAACTTCTTCTGGTCGAACTCGATTTCCGGGAACAGGATCACCACCGGGATGCCCTGGTCGGCGACCAGGCCGCCGGCAGCGGCGATCCAGCCGGCGTGCCGGCCCATCACCTCGACCACGAAGATCTTGGTCGAGGTCTTGGCCATGGAGCGCACGTCATAGGACGCCTCCAGGGTGGACACGGCGATGTACTTGGCGACCGAGCCGAAGCCGGGGCAGCAGTCAGTGATGGGCAGGTCGTTGTCCACGGTCTTGGGCACGTGGATGGCCTGGATGGGATAGCCCATGGCCTCGGACAGCTGGGACACCTTGTAGCAGGTGTCGGCCGAGTCGCCGCCGCCGTTGTAGAAGAAATAGCCGATGTTGTGGGCCTTGAAGACCTCGATCAGGCGCTCGTATTCGCGCTTGTTGGCTTCCAGGCTCTTGAGCTTGAAGCGGCAGGAGCCGAAGGCGCCGGACGGCGTGGAACGCAGGGCGGCGATGGCGGCATCGCTTTCCTTGCTGGTGTCGATCAGCTCCTCGGTGAGGGCGCCGATGATGCCGTTGCGGCCGGCATAGACCTTGCCGATGACGTCGGAGTGCTTGCGCGCGGTCTCGATGACGCCGCAGGCGGAGGCGTTGATGACGGCGGTGACGCCGCCGGACTGGGCATAGAAGGCATTCTTTTTCTTCGCCATATCGTTTCCCCTTGCTTAATTAGGTTACAAACCAAGAATGGGCTTGGTCAGGTTGGCAAACAAAAACGGGAACCCTGAGGTTCCCGTATCAATTCAATTACCGGCGCCGGATTCCTTGGCGCCAAGTTCCTGCTTGCGGAGGCGGGCCGCTTCTTCCTGCATCTTGAGGGTCGTCACCAGGCAGTCGCCCAGGTTGTCGTACTCCTCCTTGCCGGTCGCGAAGCGGTCCTTGACCGTCCAGAAGAACATGCTGCGGAACTTGTCCAGCGCGGTCTTGGAGACGACGAAGCGGCAGCGCTCATCGTCTTCCCAATACAGGGCCGGGCAGACCGTCAGTTCCCGATCGGCCGGCATCAGGCGGATTTCCGTCTCCACTTCCTGGACCTCGATCGCGCGGCCATAACGCTCGCGCAAGGCAACGTCGAGCAGACGCAGCTCAACCTCGGTGAAGTCGGGAATTGCCGCCATGCTTACTTCTTGACCGAATCCAGACCGGCGTACACGGCACTGGTGATGCTGTCGACGGAGCCGACACCTGACACCTTGATGTACTTGGGCGCATCGGCCGCGCCGGTGTTGCCCCAGTCGCCGTAGAACTTGACCAGCGGCTCGGTCTGGGCATGGTAGATGTCGAGACGCTTCTTGACGGTCTCTTCCTTGTCGTCGTCGCGCTGGATCAGATCCTCGCCGGTGACGTCATCCTTGCCGGCCACCTTGGGCGGATTGAAGACGACGTGGTAGGTACGGCCGGAGGCGACGTGGACGCGGCGACCGGACATGCGCTTGATGATCTCCTCGTCGGGCACGTCGATTTCCACCACGGCATCCAGAGGCACGCCGGCGGCCTTCAGGGCCTCGGCCTGGGGGATGGTGCGCGGAAAACCGTCGAACAGGTAGCCGGACTTGCAGTCGTCCTGGGTCAGACGCTCTTTCACCATGCCGATGATGATGTCGTCGGACACCAGGCCGCCGGCATCCATGATCTTCTTGGCCGCCACACCCAGTTCGGTGCCAGCCTTGACGTGGGCACGCAGCATGTCGCCAGTGGAGATCTGGGGAATGCCGTACTTTTCCTTGATGTAGTTGGCCTGGGTACCTTTGCCCGCGCCGGGGCCGCCGAGAAGAATCATTCGCATGGAAAACCTCTTGAAAACAGCCCGCTGTGACGCGGGCGCAATGGTTGCAGTAACGGGAAATTACAGCCGGCAAGGGTAGTCAACCACCACCCCCTTTGACAGTTAATTTTTTGTATCAAGTTATAAGGTGAGGTTATTACTGGCTTCAATACTCGGCGAACAAGCGGCGCACCGTCTCAAGGTCGGCCTCGGTGTCGACGCCTGGCGGCATCGGGCGGTCGATGGTCAGTACCGCGATGCGGTAACCGTGATACAGGGCCCGCAACTGTTCGAGCGACTCGAACTCCTCGATGGCGGGACGAACCAGGCCCGGATAGGCCTTGAGAAAGCCGACCCGGTAGGCATACAGGCCGACGTGGCGGTAGACCGGCAGTTCGGCCGGCAACACGCGTTCCGGACCGGCACCGGCCCAGGCATCCCTGGCCCAGGGGATCGGCGCGCGCGAGAAGTAAAGGGCGTGACCATCCTTGTCCAGCACCACCTTGACCATGTTGGGGTTCAACACCTCGTCGATATCCAGCAAGGGGTGGCAGACTGTGGCCATGGCCGCACCGGGCCGCTCATGCAGCAGGATGGCCGTGGCCCTGATCAATTCGGGGTCGATCAGGGGCTCGTCGCCCTGGACATTGACCACCACGGTGTCGTCCGACCAGCCCAGTTGCTCCGCCACCTCGGCCAGGCGGTCGGTGCCGGAGGCGCAACCTGGCGAAGTCAGGCAGACGTCGAGGCCATGCGCCCGCGCCGCCTCGGCGACCTCATCGTGATCGGTTGCCACCCAGACCCCGGCTGCACCGCTGGCCGCGGCGCGTTCGGCCACCCGAACCACCATCGGCTTGCCCGCGATGTCGGCCAGCGGCTTGCCGGGCAGCCGGGTGGAGGCAAAACGGGCCGGCACCACGGCAACGAAGGCCTGTTCCATGAATAACCCCGCTGTCTTATCAAACACAATTTGTTTATGCTCGCGGAACCGGCGAAAAATAGCCAGTCCCATAGAGCCATGACCAATAACGATCAGCGCCTGCCGAAGCGTATGTCCCAGCTAATCCTGCTGGGTTTCGTTCTATTGATCGGCTTGATGTCGGTACTGGTGCTCAATTCAGTGATGAACATGCGGGCGCAGGATGCGCGGGTCAGGGAAATCGTCGAGTTGCGCAACCACAAGATCCATCTGGCGACCGATCTGCTCATGGCCACCTACAACCGGCACAACAGCCTGGTCTACCAGGTCATGGTGGACGACCCGTTCGAGCAGGACGAACACTTCCAGCAGTACATCAAATCAGGCTACGGAGTCGGCAAGGCGCGCAACGAACTGCGCGCGCTGGGCCTGGACGCCTTCGAGAAAGAGAAAATCGCCCAGCAGGACCAGTTGCTCAAGGACATCGTCGGCCGGCAGGAATACATCAGTGATCTGGCGCGCCAAGGCAGGATCGGGGAAGCCAGGAAAGAGATCGCCATCAATCTGCGGCCGTTCAACCTCGCCTTCATCGACAGCGTCGGGCAACTCGTGCATTACGAGCGCGACCTGATTCAGGGCGCCCTGGACGACACCCGGCGGGCCAGCCGAAACGCCATCACCATCGACTTGGCACTGGGACTGACCCTGATCCTGCTGGCCTGTGCGATCGCCTATTTCACCTACCGCCAGATGGGCCGTTACGCCAACACCATCTGTGTGCAGATGGAAGCCCTGGAAATGACCGGCGTGCAACTGAAGCACGAGGCGACCCACGATCCCCTGACCGGCCTGCCCAACCGCAGCCTGTTCTACCACCGGCTGGTTGAAGCCATGACCCATGCCCAGCAGGACCGGCTCAAGGCGACCGTGATCTACATCGACCTGGATGACTTCAAGCCGGTCAACGACCGCCACGGCCACGCCGTGGGCGACAGCCTGCTGCAGGTCGTGGCCGGCCGCCTGCTCAACTCGGTCCGCGCCACCGATACCGTTGCCCGCCTGGGTGGCGACGAATTCGCGGTGATCCTGCTGGGCGTCGGCGATCCGGAGCGAATCGCCCAGATCGAGCAGGAAATCAGGCGCAACATGGCCATGCCCGTGCAACTGGACGACATCACCCTGCAGCCGTCATGCAGTTGCGGCCATGCCGTCTTCCCGGATGACGGCGACAGCATGGACACCCTGCTGAACGCGGCGGACACCCGCATGTATGAGGTCAAACGCCAGCGAAAAACCAGCCCCCACTGAGCAACATCAGCAGCGCCAGGGTTTCCGCCACCTCGATCCCGGCGCCCAGGCAATCGCCGCTCATGCCGCCCACCTTGACCGCCAGGAACTGCCGCCAGGCCAGGATCAGCAAAGGCATGGCGACCAATAACGGCACCGGAAAACTCAGTGCCGACAACCCAGCCAGCCAAGCCCATGGCAGCCAACCGTCCAGCCGCCAGGCGAAGCGTTCACCCAAGCCCGGCTTCAGCGGTGGCAGCGTCTGCGACCACCACAACGCCCCCAGGCGAGCCCAGGCCGGAATCAGGACCAGCGCCCATAGACTTGCCCCGGCTTTGAACAGCAGCATCAGCAGCACCAGCTTGGCCAGCAATTGCAGCATCAGGGCCATGGCCCCGAAGGCGCCCAGGTGGGGATCGGCCAACACGGCGAGAAACCGCTCGCGGTCGCGATGGGCCGCACCCAGGGCGTCGAACAGGTCGGCCAGACCATCCAGATGCAACCCGCCGGTCGACCACACCCAGACCCCCAGCGCCAGCAACGCCGCCAGCCAGGGATCGACCTGCGCCCCCAGCCAGGCCGCGCCGGCGATCAGGCCGCCGAGGACCAGGCCGACGGCGGGGAACCAGGCCGCCGAACGCGCCAGCGCCCCGGGGTCGAAATCGAGCCGCACCGGCACCGGCAGACGGGTCAGGAACTGAAGGGCGAGCAGGAATCCGTGCATGGCTTGAGACTCAGCAAGATGGGGGCATGGCCGGGCAGCAGCGAAACCTGGAAATGCGCCGCCTCGGGCAGGGCGACGCGGTAGAGCGAGGTCGCCGGCAGGTCGAGGACAACTTGGAGCAGCAGGCGCATCACCCCGGCATGGCTGATGAGCACGCGATGGCCGCCCTGGCCATCCGCCAGCCATGCCGTCCAGGCGGCCAGCACCCGCTGGCGGAAGGCGCCCAGGGACTCGCCGCCGGGCGCCGCCGCCCCGTCGGCATGGCCCCGAAATGCCGCCAGGGCCTCGGGATGCGACGCGGCGGCCTCCTCGACGGTGTAGCCCTCCCAGGCGCCGAAGCGCATCTCGGCCAGCCCCGGCAGGACCTCCAACGGCAGGCCGCGGGCAGCCGCAGCCGCTGCCGCGACGTCACGGCAGCGCCGGAGCGGCGAGGCGGCGATCCGGTTGAATTCCGGCAGACCGGCCAGAACGGCCAGCACCTGTTCCCGCCCACGTTCGGTCAGCGACTCGTCGCTGGCGCCGCGGAAGACATGCGGCCTCCCTGCCACCTCGCCGTGGCGCAGCACCGTGACCAGGGTGGCCTCAGCCACTGACGCCCGCCTCGGCGAAGGTGGCCATGCCGTTGTGCAGGGCGCAGGCCAGGCGCAGCAGGGGCACCGCCAGCGCCGCCCCGCTGCCCTCGCCCAGACGCATGTCGAGGGCCAGCAGGGGACGCGCCGACAGTGCCGCCAGCAAGCGGGCGTGACCGGGCTCGGCGGAGGCATGGCCGAAGATCAGCCAGTCGCGCGCGCCCGGATTGATGCGCACCGCCGCCAGGGCCGCCGCCGTGGCGATGAAGCCATCGACCAGGACCGGCAGGCCGGCCTGGGCGCAGGCGATGCAGGCCCCGGCCAGGGCCGCCAGTTCGTACCCGCCCAGGCGGCGCAAGGCCTCCAGCGGCTCGCGGGCGGCACCCGCATGCAATGCCAGGGCGCGCTCGATGACCGCCGCCTTGTGTGCCACGCCATGGCCGTCGAGACCGGTGCCGGGGCCAGCCAGCTCGCGCCCGGCCAGGTCCAGCAGCGTGCAGGCCAGGGCCGCCGCCGCCGTGGTGTTGCCGATGCCCATCTCGCCGCCGAGGTACAGCTCGGCCCCGGCCGCGAGCGCCCGCTCGGCTGACCGCCGGCCGGCATCGAGGGCGGCGATTACCTCCGCCTCGGTCATGGCCGGCCCGGTAGCCAGGTTGGCCGTGCCCTGACCAGCCTTGTCCCAGAGCACGCCGGGCATGGGTTCGGGCGCAAGGCTGCCGACATCGATCACCTCAAGGCTGGCGCCCAGTTCGCGCGCCAGCACCGCGATGGCGCCGCCGCCGGCGACGAAATTGGCCAACATCTGCTGGGTCACCGCCTGGGGAAAGGCCGACACGCCCTCCGCGACCACGCCGTGATCACCCGCGAACACGGCAATCCAGACCCTGTCGGCCCCGGGGCGAGCACGCCCCTGCATGGCCGCCAGGCGAACCGCCATCTCTTCCAGGCGGCCCAGGCTGCCGGGCGGCTTGGTCAGGTTGTCCTGGCGCATGCGCGCCGCCGTGCCAACCGCCTCGTTAAACGGCCGTGCCGGGGCTTGCCACCAGTTATCCACCATCATGGTTACCTTTCAGGATCAGGGGCAGCCCGGCCGCCATGAGCACCACTTCATCCGCCAGCTGGGCGATCTCCTGGTTGAGCCGGCCCGCCTCATCGACGAAGCGGCGGCTGAGTTCGCCCATTGGCACCACGCCCAGACCGACTTCGTTGGCGACCAGGATGATCTCGCCCGGCAGGCCAGGCAGTCGTTCGAGCAAGGCCTCCCGTTCCATCTGGAAGACCGCGTCGCCAGCCGCCAGCAGGTTGTTCAGCCAGAGGGTCAGACAGTCGATCAGCAGGCATTGCCCGGTGTCAGTCTGGCCGGCCAGGGCCGAGGCCAGCGCCAGCGGCTCCTCCACGGTCCGCCAGTGTCCCGGCCGCTCCAGCCGGTGCCGGGTGATGCGCGCGGCCATTTCGGCATCGCCGGCCTCGGCGGTGGCGATGACCGTGACCGGCCGGCCGGTGGCCGCCGCGCGTTGTTCCGCGTAGCGGCTCTTGCCGGAACGGGCCCCGCCCAGGATGAGACGGATCATTTCGGCGCGTAGCTCAAGGTTACAAACAGGTTGCGGCCGGGCGTCGCATAGCCGGAGGC